>CAJONZ010000075.1 GCA_905236065.1 uncultured Bacteroidaceae bacterium
ATCCAGTTCGTGGATAGCCTTCTTCATCTGCCGGGCGGTATAGACCACGCGGATGTCTTTGCGTTCGATGACCTCGTTGCCGATGCTCCACGAGACGACGCTCGGATGGTTGCGGTCGCGCAGTACCATGGCATGGATGTCCTGACGGAAGCAGGAATCAATGACGGTCGAGTAGTCGTAGGGATTCTTCTGAGTGCGCCAGCCGTCGAAAGCCTCGTCAATGACCATCATGCCTATCGAGTCACACGCATCGAGGAAGGCGCGGGTGGTGGGATTGTGCGACGTACGGATGAGATTGAAGCCCGCCTCCTTCATCTGGCGCACCTTGCGGATTTCTGCATCGTCGAAGGCCATGGCACCCAGCACACCGTCGTCATGGTGTACACAGGAACCGTTGATGAGCACCTTCTGGCCGTTGAGCATAAAACCGTTTTCGGCATCAAACGAGAACGTGCGCACTCCGAATTTTGTGGAGAGGTGAGAGGTAAGTGTTGAGTGGTGAGAGGATAGCTTCGCGTGTACCTTATATAAATAGGGCGATTCGGGCGACCACAGATGGGGATTGTTGATGGTGTATGTAAAGGTGATAGCCTTGCTCTCACCCGCTTTCAGCAATACTTCTTGCTGCTGACCTTCCACCTCAACGATGCCCTGTTGATTCGTGGCACTCTCGTTTTCTACCGTCACCTCCACCTGCACCTTCGCTTTGTCAGCGTTTACCTCTGGCGTGGTAACAAATACACCGTTCTCTGCAATGTGCAGTGCAGGCATGGTCTCTAACCAAACATGTCGGTAAATGCCAGAACCTGAGTACCATCGGCAGTTTGTCTGCTCGCTGTTGTCCACCTTCACCACCACCTCGTTCGCCTGCTTCTTGTCCTTATTCAAAAACTTCGTTACACCGACGGTAAACGGCGTATAGCCATAGTGATGCTGCCCAGCCTTCTGTCCGTTTACATAGACCTCTGCCTTCTGATACACACCCTCAAAATGTAGCTTGACGAGAGAATTGTTATTTGTTAGTTGTTCATTATGAATTTTGAATTGTTTCCGGTACTCACCCTTGCCGGCCTCAAACCAACCACCGCCAGTTCCCGTAGCACCCTTGCCCGAATTGGGACCCTCGAAGATGTCCCAATCGTGCGGTAAGTCCACGCTGATGGTTTTTCCATTGTGAGTAAACTCCCAGCCGAAGTCAAACAGCTGCTTTGTCATTTCCGGGGCAAGTTCGCCCACCTGTAGCCTTTGTGCCGATATCGTTAGCACACAAGCCATTGCCATGAGACTCAAAAACAATCTACGCATATTAATCAATTTTAGTCCTATAATTATAATATTGGCAAAGATAGACATAATTGCCGGAACATCCAAATATTTTGGAATAAAATTAACTGATTCGTAACGAGTTGCATTAAAGCTTGTAGATTTTCCCGAAGAATTGCACAAAATGAGCGGATTATTTCCTACCTTTGCAGCGCCAAGTATATCCCGCAACAGGCTTACAATAAAATAGTCAAGCGTTTTTAGGAAATTAAGAATAAGAAGTAATCAATCAATCACAAATATTATGAAGAAGATATTAATGACCCTTGCAGCCTCACTTTGCTGCATCGCCATCGCCTCGGCTCAGGATGCCGAGACGGACAGGAACCAAGTGTATCACATTGGATTGGGCAATGTGCAGTATGCCCATCACGACGAAAAGATGTCAACAGGCGAAGCCGTCGGCAAGATTCTCTCCGGCATAGCAACCGGGCATACCTCCGTGCAGGCCACGAAGTACGAGGCAGACGTATTGAGCGCCATCGCCCGAGGGCTCTCCGGTTCCTACCGTTTCC
The DNA here is from genome assembly GCA_905236065.1 of uncultured Bacteroidaceae bacterium. Lineage (GTDB taxonomy): Bacteria > Bacteroidota > Bacteroidia > Bacteroidales > Bacteroidaceae > Minthosoma. Next base: position 1,839 of record CAJONZ010000075.1, read on the forward strand.
GCTACAATGACAAGGCAGCCCAGATGAGCGAGACGTTGGAAGAAGGCGACATCAAGGTCGATGCCCTCATCATGAACATACAGGCGCAGTCGAGCAGCCGGACTTGGAAGGACAAGGACGACAAGACGCAGGTCACGACGTGGTACACCGGCATCGTCGATGTGATGCTGACGCTGAAGGATGCGAAAACGGGCGAAGTGATTACCAACTCCACGATAAGTGGAAGGGGGTCGAGCAGTTCGACGTACTCCACATCAGATCAGGCCATCCGAGGTGCCTTGGACGGCTTGTCGGGTAGAATCACGGCGTGGCTGAACAAGTACAAACCGCTGCAGGCCAACCTGCTGGAGGGGGCCAGTGCCAAGAAGGACAAGCAGAAGGAGGTCTATATCGACTTAGGAAGCCGCGAAGGTGCTTTCCGAGGACTCCACATGGGTGTCTTCATCGTCAAGACCATTGCTGGCAAGGAGGC
>CAJONZ010000076.1 GCA_905236065.1 uncultured Bacteroidaceae bacterium
GCATCCCATCCGCAGGTCGTTCCGACCTACGGTTACGGAGCGGAGACGCTTTCAGCGTCCTGGTGGTACAATTGCGGATAATCATAACAAATAATCATTAACAATTAACAATAAATACCCCGCCAGCGTTCCTCCCCTATAGGGGGAAGTTAGGAGGGGGCTGAACTAACAACCCACAATGAAAAAGACCTATCTCATCCCGGAGGACTACATGGCCGACCCCTCCGTACACGTATGGAATGGCCGTTTGTACATTTACCCCAGCCATGACTGGGAAAGTGGCATACCCGAAAACGACAACGGCGACCACTTCAACATGAAAGACTACCACGTCTTCTCCACCGACGACCTCGAAGCCGTCATCCGTGGCGAACAGAAACTCACCGACCACGGCGTCGTACTCAGCGTCGAGGACATCCCCTGGCATGGTCGCCAGCTGTGGGATTGCGACGTGCAGGAGAAAAATGGCAAGTATTACATGTACTTCCCCCTGAAAGACCGCAACGACATCTTCCGCTTCGGCGTCGCCGTAGCCGACCGCCCCGAAGGCCCCTTCATCCCGCAGCCCGCACCCATGATGGGCAGCTACTCCATCGACGTAGCCGTCCTGAAAGACGACGACGGCCAGCAGTACTTCTACTTCGGCGGCATCTGGGGCGGACAGCTCCAGCGCTACAAGGACAACAAAGCCCTCGAAAGTGCCTATCTGCCCGAAGGCGACGAACCCGCACTCCCCTCCCGCGTAGCCCGTCTGCGCGACGACATGCTCGAATTTGCCGAAGAGCCACGCCCCGTCCTCGTCGTTGACAAAGACGGCAAACCCCTCAAGGCCAACGACCCCCACCGCTTCTTCGAAGCCTCCTGGGTACACAAGTACAACGGCAAATACTACTTCTCCTACAGCACCGGCGACACCCACTACCTCTGCTATGCCATCGGTGACAACCCCTACGGCCCCTTCACCTATCAGGGCGTCATCCTCACCCCCGTCGTCGGATGGACGACCCACCATTGCATCGTCGAATTTAAAGGAAAGTGGTACCTCTTCCACCACGACAGCGTCCCCTCAGGAGGCAGGACATGGCTCCGCTCCCTGAAAGTCTGTGAACTGCATTACGATGCAGACGGAAAGATACAGACCATTGAGGGAATGGATTAGTCAAGGCTGCAATCGGAAAAAAATTACCGTTGCATCGCTCTTAATCGTCAAATTGTCAAATATTTGAACGCTCCCCCGTTCCCCATTCGTTTAATACGTTTGTGGAGAAAGAAGTACACTCCAATTCCGCAATTTAGCGGGCGAAGATGCCAAAATAGTGCATCTTTGCCCGCTTTTGTTACTTTTTTAATGGGGAAACTGAGAATAAAATGCTTATCTTTCCTCTATGGAAAATGCAATTTCTTTATTAGACGAGCTTGTATTAAAAAAAATCATGTACATTTGCAGGCGTAAACGTATATAACGACAGCATCATCGAAGGCAAGGCACGTTCGAAGACACCATCTTCTGGAAGAACGGCGCCGACATCGCCCCCGAAAGGCTGTACGAGCTTGGCAAGGCCGCGTAGTAATTTACGAACAACGATATGAGCGGATAGCCCGACACACTGGCGTGGCTATCCGCTTTGAATAAGAACGAAAACGACATGAAGAAAATCATCCTGTCAATCATTCTCACCCTCGCCCCCCAATTCTCTTTCGCTGCTGTGCCCGACAGCATTGCGAGGAATCTGGAGGACTACGACTACCTGACTAACTTTACGGAGAAGAACTATGCGGCATTCGATGCGATTCAGGAACTCGGATACGGCAAAGAATACCGCAAGCTCAGGGACAAATTGAGAAAGAAGCTACAGCGAGGGAAGATGGGCATAGAGAAGGCATTCTGCGAGTATGCCTTTTGGTTCCACCTCAACTTCGACTCACATTATTTCCCGACGTACACTCCAATGTGGAAACAATATTGGGAACGCGCCCACACGGATTACGCAACGCTTTTCGATTACGCTCCGAAGCCTGTCTCCTGCAAGGTGGACGACACGGCATGGCTCATCCGCTTCCCATCGTGCGATTTGAGGAACCCCACCGAGGAATGGATGCAGCAGGCCGTCAAGGACTTTCTCGCGTCCCGTTGTGAGAACCTCATCATTGATGTCCGTGGAAACGGCGGCGGCGACTCGCGCATTTGGTATCCTTTGTCTGGCTTGGTAATCAACAAGCAAGGAGAGTGTGTAGAAAGCATGTTCTTGATAACACAATACAATCTCACGGTGATGGAGGATGAGTTTAAGAACAACCCCTACCAAAAGCCGGAGAACGAGGATTACAAACAGATGGTGAATGAAACGCTACAAAAGATTGACGAATGGAAGCGGACTCTGCAAGAAAAGGGAGGCACTGAAGAGTTCTTGTTCGGACAATGGGCTGTCAACTGTGGCCATAATTCTACATGCAATTATCCCAAGAAAGTGGCCATCATCGTGGACAGAGGAACAGCGAGTGCCGCTGAGGATTTGGTGTTGCAGGCGAAATGGTTCAGCAACAAGACCAAGATTTATGGTAAGGATTCCACTTATGGAGCGGACATGACGGGCAATTGCATTGGCACGAAACTTCCCAACAGCGGTCACAGACTTTTTTATCCAACGTGCATCTTCCAGTTCGAGTTTCTCGATCATCACAAGTTCGGAACCGTCGGAATAGTGCCCGACCGCAAAATAGATTTGCCATATCCCAAGCAACTCACCGATAACACCGACGAGTGGGTACTGTGGGTGGCGGCAGACTTAAAGAAACAGTAAACGGCCATTATTGAAAAACTTAGAGCGTAATCTGTGGTTCAAAGAGTTGTTTGAAAAGTTATTCAACGAGCTATAATTGTCATAAAGATAAGAGCAATCAACAGCGGGAAACTCGCTTTCGGTACCCGATTTATGGGCATCAAGGCGGGTTTTTTCGTGCCTTTTTGTATCTTTGCACTCAAAATTCTGAAAAAGTAGCATTTTTTTGCAATCAGGGGTATTTGATTTTACCATTCGTGGGTCTTATACACGATTACAGACCCAAAGAGATTTATGGATTACAGTAAACAAGAGTTTGAACGCCTGTTCAAGGACAACTATCCACACATGTATCGCATGGCATTCTCGATGGTGGTGAATGCCGATGATGCAAAGGATGCAGTGCATCAGGTGTTTGCCCAAATTTGGAAAGGAAAACCGAAGATAGCCGACGGCAGTTTCCGCAGCTATCTGTTGGCTGCCACTCGAAACCAATGCCTGCACATGCTACGTTCGCGACAGTTGCAGCGACAAATGGAGAATGAGTTGCAACGAGACACGGCTGCAAGCGAGAGCGAAGAACGCGAAGACCTGCTACAGCAGCTTCAGCAAGTCATTGACGACAACCTGACGGAGCAAGACCGGCGTGTGCTGAGTCTGCACTACGACGACGAGATGACCTACGAAGAGACCGCTACGGTGCTGGGTATCAGTACCTCGGCTGTGAACAAGCACATCACGCGATCGCTGGCAAAAATCAGACAACGATTTCGTCAAGCCAAATGAGCAGAATCATGCTTGCATCAGTTATGCCTGGCGAGGAATCGAAGAATGAAATTCAAACCCTAAAAAATTGCAAAGTAATATGAAAAGAGAAGATATCGATAAGAGAATAGGTATGCCCGACGTAGATGCTGAGTGGGCACGGTTTGAGCGCGAAGTCATCGGTAAGGAAAGGCCAAAAAGACGATTGGTTGTAGCATGGGCGGCGTGTGTCGGAATCGCAGCAGCCATTGCGCTTGTGTTTGTTCTCAATAAGGGTAAAGAGGAATCGGCAGACCTGCCTGTGATGGCGCAGCAAGCAGAAGAGCAACGCTTGGTGGCGCAACTGACAGACGAGCAGACAGTTCCCTCACATGCCGGGAAACCAGTTGCACCCCCTGAGCCAACAAGTCAACAGGCAAAGAATATTCCTGCAACGCCAAACCCCGAAGAGAATAGTGTGTACGACAGTGAAGAAATCCCGCCTCGTTATCCCGGTGGCGACAAGGCACTGATGGAATTTATCAATGAAAACCTCCACTATCCAGACTTGGCATTAGAGTATGGCGCGAAAGGCAGAGTGATAATAGGGTTCGTTGTAGATAGTGTCGGGGTGGTATCCAATTTCAAAGTGCTGAAGTGCTTCTTAAGATGCGATACCTTGCGACTATATCAAGAAAGCAGGACCCGGCAGGAGGAGATAAGCAGGCTCATAGATGAGCAGATGCGAGAAGAAGCCCTTCGCGTGATTAGCCTGTTGCGTCAGCAGCCTCGATGGAGTCCTGGTGAGCTCCTCGGACGACCTGTGAGTGTCAGAATGAACCTGCCTGTCCGATTCCAGCCTACGGAACAAATGATTGCCGCCAATGAGAGTCGTAAACACTTGCAGGGACGCATCGCCGGGCAGGAAATCGTTCCTTCCTCAGCAGGCTTAGGGGCAGGTCATTCCATGCGACTTGCAGGCTCGGATACCACACGTCGCAGCGATTCGGTCCTTGTAATCCTTAATGGCACCATCCAGTCTGCTTCCGTCCGAAGTGATTTGGTAGTCAGCCCGTACGTATATATCTACAAGCAGCACCAGATGATAGACAGCATGATGGTGTATAAAGGCGAGGATGCACGGAAGCGCTTCGAAGCCACATACGGATTCCCGCCGCCACGGTTAGGTTTCATGGAGATAACGACCATACCTGACACGCTGAGTGAAGCATACATGCAGCAGCACCCGGAGAAGATGTCCACTCGTCGGCGCATCGAAGGTTTTGTGCAGCGTGAAGACGGCCTGCCGCTGGCCGATGCCTGGGTTAGTTGCGATACGTGGGAAATGGGAGCTGCCACCGACAGCACAGGCCATTTCGTGATGTGGGCACCTCGTACCATCACCCAATTGAACGTTCAGCATGTAGGTTATCATCGTAAAATACGCAACATCCAGCCAACCGACTCCATCATCACCATTCGTCTGGAAGATGCTACAAAATTGCGAGAGGTGAAAGTGCGGGCTAAGGGTGAAAAACTTTGAAAAAGTGTCAAGATGTTCATGGGTGTGGTTGGGGTGTAAAACGGTGTGGATAGGGGGAAAGGGGCTGGGAAAGGCTAAAGATGTAACATGGGCGAATGTTCGTGTTACATCTTTTTTACATATATTTTGTTGTAAAATTATAAATTTGCACGAATTTTGTTGGACAAATTGTAACAAAAACAAAAAATAAGAGAATGAAACCTAAAACGAAACTTCAATTGTTGGTGGCCTTGTCTGGTTTGCTGGGGGCTTGTTCCGATGGGTATGACCTGGCGGAGAAGACTCCTGACTGGCTGGGCTCAAGCATTTATGAGTATCTCAGTTCGGAGGGTAATTTCAGTCAGACCCTCCGTTTGATTGACGACCTGGGATATGGTGAGGTGCTTGCCAAGACGGGTAGTAAGACCTTGTTTGTGGCAAACGACGATGCGTACCAGCGTTTCTATCGGGACAACAGGTGGGGGGTATCCTGCTATGAAGACCTCACCGAGGCCCAGAAGAAGCTGCTGCTGTATGGCGGTATGATTAACAATGCCTGTCAGGTGGCCTATCTTTCCAGTTCGCCCAGTTCGAAGGGCCCTGTGGAGGGTGACTGTATGCGACGGCTGACGGCCTCCTCGGAGTATGACACGATTCCCGTGATGGCTCCGGCCAGTATGCCTGAGAATCCGTTCTGGCAGTATTACAGGGACCACGACAAGACGATTGCCTGTGCCAACGACCTGACGGCTCCGCCGATGGTGCATTTCATCGAGCAGTTCCTCCAAAACAAGCTCATCACCAATGCCGATTGCGACTTCCTGTACAACTATGTTGAAAACCGCCGTCCGGGCGATGCCCATGTGAACGGTGTCAAGATGCTGAACCAGAATATCAAGTGTTCGAACGGTTTCGTGCATGAGATGGCCGAGGTGCTCGTTCCGCAGC
>CAJONZ010000077.1 GCA_905236065.1 uncultured Bacteroidaceae bacterium
AGAGACGGGGATTCGAACCCCGGAAACGCTTTTGACGTTTACACGCTTTCCAGGCGTGCCTCTTCAGCCACTCGAGCATCTCTCCTTTCACTGTTTTTTATCACCATTCTGATATTTCAGCACAAAAATAACTATTTTTTAATTAGCAGATAGTCACTTTTGCAAGAAAATTTCAAAATTCTTGAAAAAAAGGTGTTTTTTTTATTCTTTTAGCACTTTTGTGAAGATTTTTAGGGCATTTTTTGTCGTTATAGCGTCAATATCTTCCAATGTCGTGTCGAAGATTTCCGCAAGCTTTTTTCCTACTTCCACGACATAGGCACTTTCATTCCTTTTTCCCCGGTATGGGGTGGGGGCCATGTAGGGAGTATCTGTTTCCAAAACAATACGCTCAATTGGAATGGCATTTTTTATGGTTGTGGGTAAAGTCGATTTCTTAAAAGTGGCGACCCCGCCGATGCCAAGATAAAAACCTGGGAAACTCAGCAGGTCATGTGCCTCTTCCTCTGTACCCGTGAAGCAATGGAACACCCCGGTGAGATTTTTGGCGGCATATTTCTTCATGATGCTAATGAGTTCAGCGTGGGCGTTTCGTGCATGAATCATCAGCGGCAGGTCGTATTTGATGGCCCATGTAATCTGCCGTTCAAAAGCATCCAGCTGTTTTTCTTTATAAGTGGCGTCCCAATAAAAGTCCAATCCCACCTCGCCCACGGCGATGAAAGTTGGGGTGCCAGGTGATGGAGTAGGGTTGAGTGATTCCTCTAACCGTTCCTCCATGCGGTCAAGCGCAACTTCATAATCCTCGTCCATGATGTTTTCGGGGTGAAGACCAATCATGGGGTAAAGAAAACCGGGGTGTGCATTGCAAATAGCTATCAGGTGGGAGAGGTCTTTGCGACAAATGGCAGGAACGAAAATCTTTTCAATTCCTGCGTCCTTTGCCCGTTGGATGGTCTCTTCCAAATCTTCTGAAAATTCGGGCCCGTCAATATGTGCGTGGGTGTCGATCATGAAGAATCCGCTTAGTATTGTCTGCCTAAAAGTCTTTTGGCAAAGTTACGGAGTTCTGATTTCCGGTTTTCTTCCACCTTTACCTTGTCAAGGCTTTTCAGCGACTCGTCGAAAAGCCCTTCGATGCATTGCTTTGTAATGGCAGGGATGCCAATATTATTATATAATTGTGTAACGGCAGCGATTTTTTCCTCCTTGTCGCAATCTTTTCTTGAAATCCACGTCTCCAATTCGGCCCTTTGCTGAGCGTTTGCTTTGTTGAGTGCCTGGATAAGGAGGTAAGTCTTTTTGTTTTCCACGATGTCGCCACCCAATTTCTTTTTGAAGACCGCCGTGTCGGCATACACGTCCAGAAAATCATCTTGTACTTGAAAGGCCAAGCCCATTTTGATGCCAAAATCGTAAAGATTCTGTTGGTCTTCCTCGTCGGCACCCGCTAACTTTGCTCCAATCTTCAATCCGTATGCCAGCAAGAGCGAGGTCTTCAGACGGATCATCTCCATGTATTCGTCTTCTGTCACATCCAACCTTTCCTCAAATTCCATATCCAGCTCCTCACCGTCCCACACGCCCATGGTGGCATTGCTGAAATCTTCGAAAGCAGCATTGTTGCCGAACAGACGGTAGGCAAACATCAGCATACTGTCTCCCGACAGGATGGCCGTGTTCTCATCCCAGCGGATGTGTACGGTCGGATGTCCCCTGCGTATGTCGCTCTTGTCTATCAAATCATCATGCAAGAGGGTGAAGTTGTGATAAGTTTCAAGTGCTAATGCTTGTTGTAAGATGTCCCGAACGCTATCCTTATACATATTATAAGACATTAGCATCAGCACGGGGCGTATTCTTTTCCCTCCCACAGCCAGCACATACCGAATGGGGTCGTACAATTTTTTAGGATTGTTAGGAATGGGCAACGTGTCTATTGCACCGTTGACCATGTTGGTCAGGTCATCTATCGAATATAAAGGTTTCAAGGCCATCTATGGATAAAGATTAAAAAAGAGGGTGTATCTTTTGTGATACCCCCTCTTGTGCTTATTTTTATGAATTACATGAGTCGGAATGTTACAGGGAGTGTGAAGCGCACACGCACTGTCTTACCACGCTGTTTTCCAGGCTGCCACTTCGGCATGGCTGAAACAACTCGGAGAGCTTCTTTGTCAAGTGCCGGGTCAACAGAGCGAAGAACCTTTGGCTCTACGATGGAACCGTCCTTGTTTACCACGAACTGAACCAACACACGACCTTGAATACTGTTCTCCTGAGCAGATGCAGGGTATTTCAGGTTTTTGCTGAGCCACTTCATCAGGGCTTCGGTTCCGCCGGGGAATGATGGGTTCTGCTCTACAATTTCAAATACTTCGCCTTCATCGCCTTCCTCTTGGGTTGCAACTGGAGGGCCTGCCATCACCGGACCGGAAACGTGGGAAACCGGGCCTGAAATTGCCTCAGTCGATGATTCGGAAGTTTCGATTTCCTCCTCCACGATTTCTGTCTCATTGTCCACGATGTCAAGAATCTCGGCTACCTGAGGTGCGTCTGCTGGTGGAGGCGGAGCAGCGGTGAAGATAGGTTGAGTAGGTGGAACAACTTCTTCCTCTGAGACAAAAGATGATGTGGCATACACAACATCCGTCTCAACATAGTCGCGAGTCGTGTACTCGAAAGCGGCGAATATCGTTGCCAATGTAACGATATAACCAATCAGAAGACCAGTGCTTTTCTGCCCTTCGAGATCTGCTCTTTTTGATTTTTTGACTTCCATAAGTATTATAATATTTTTAGTTAGTTCGCACTATTTGACGCAAAAGTAATACTTTTTTTAATTACCATCACTACATTCTCAGTTTTTTTTGCGTTTTTCTTATGTTTTTTTTAGAAATAGGCGAAAATACCTTCTGTTTTTACGGGGTCTTTTCTTTTAATTAGTCTTTTCTAATATGAATGTCTCGTTGTGGGAATGGAATTTCAATGTTATTTTCGTTCAGTACATTATAAATAATCTCCTTAGCCTTAGCCTGCCAGCTCCACTTCTGGTCAACCAGCAGCCAACTTACCACAAAGAGGTCAACACTGCTGTCGCCAAAATCTGAGAATATCACAGACAGCGGGTAATCCGGGCTGACGACATCCCTGCCGTCGTCAGTCTTTCCACACAGTGGGTGGAGGGCTTTCAGGAGCAACTCTCTTACCTTTTTGACATCTGTGCCGTATGCTACGCCTACAGGAATCTTGACCAACTCATATTGGTGGTTTCGGGTCAGATTCTTAAAACTCTTGTTGAAAAGAGCGGAGTTCAAGAACGAAATCACGGAACCGTCCAGCGTCGTAATCTGTGTGCTTTGGTACGTGATGCTCTCCACTTTTCCTGTGATGCCGTCACATTCAATGTAGTCTCCCACACGCACACGTCCGCTCATCAGCGACGTTCCGTAGAAGAAGTTTTCAAGAAGTCCCTTCGATGCAAAACCAAGACCGGAAGCCAAACCAGCACCGATAATCTCAATGCCGCTGCGAGGAACTTTCAGTAACACCAGTGCGGCAATACAATAGGTTCCCCATACCAGAATCTGGATCACATTCTTGGCAAACGTCTCGTTGAATTCTTTTGTTCCGTCGTTTACCGACTTCTTATAAGTGAAGTAGAACGAGCGAGCCGCATAGTTCAAATACTTGAAGATGAAGTAACAGCCAATGACGAGGCACATCTTGAACAATGAAATCTGGATGACGCCCTCCTCGTCAATGAAGTTGCTGAAGAAGACGGTCTTACAGATGCTGGTCATTTCAAACACCGCTGCGGCGGCAGTGATGCAGAGAAGTACCGACACAACCGCGATGACTGGTGTCAGGGCCTGCTCGAAGAAGTCGTAGAACCAAGTCTGCGAGATAAACTCACCACGGTTGGCACGTGTCTGGATTTCCTCGTCCGTCAAATCCTCATGGCCGGCCTGTCTTACTTTCTCAATCATGTATTTGCGCTCATACCATGCGAGAATGTCATACACACACGTAATACTCTGTATGGCAGCCAGCTGGAAGGTCCACCAAATGGTGATTTGCACACTGAGCATCGTGTATCCATCCCAGGCGATGAATGTGGAAATGATGATGACGGCCAACGAAATGCCACAGTAGAATTTGTCGCTCAGTGGTAACAGGCTTCTGTATTTTTTCCCTGTCTTCACCTGCCAGATGGTACATGCCAGCAGAATGGGCGGGAAAATGATGTTTACCAAGGAGTTTGGTATCAAGATGATGCGGAAAATGATGACGATGAACGCCATGACGATGAACGGCGTGTACATCTTAACGCCCGCATCGATTTGTGTACCCTTCAGGCGGAACAACAACGACACGAGCACCACTTCCATCAGCCACGCAATGTTAACCATCAGTCCCGTGGACATCTGAATGACATTCTTATCGATAGATGCACGGATTATCATGATGGCGATAATGAAGAACAAAATGCCCACCGCCATGATTAACGCCCGTCGTTTCAGCCTGTAAGTCTCTGTGCGAAAACGCCTTGGTACCAGCCAGCGCAATATGATGTTACTCAGCAGGGCACCGATAATGATATAGAAAATCATGAATACGGACGAGAACAGCACCGACGGACCGCGCCACTCCGAGTATTGTATGTCGCCATCCTTGATAGGCATGTACTTCTCCTTAAAGTCCGCAACCATCGTTTTCCACTGCATACGGAACGTTTTTAGGACGCTGAAATAGTTCTTGTTGCCTACCACGAAGATGCTTTTCTGCAACTCGGCATATTTCTTCTCGGCGTAGTGGTTCAGTTTCTCCACCTTGTCGGCCACATCCTCATAGTATTTCTGGTCCATGCTGATGGAGTTGAACATCTTTACAATGTTGTTTCTTAACGCACGGGCATACAACAGACACTTGTCGCGGTCAACAATCTCACTCCCTCTCAGGAAGTAAGGGCCGGCATTCGTTTTCTGAATCCCCAGTTTGTTCTCCGCCTCCAAGGAGTCCGTGATATTGATGAGGAAAGAATCTATCGCAGCCGTGCTTTTCTTCCTGCTTACAATCGCCGGCGGCAACTGTTCCAAGGCATAAATCAGACTGTCATACCGCGAAAGTTCACCCTTTAATTTGCTGCGAATCAAATTGTACGGAATGTTTGTTCGATTTAATTCTTCATAAAGCTTCGTGGCCTGCTGACACGAATAGGCAATGTCGAACGTGTAGTCCGTCTTCTGCGAATACAGCATCAGGCTAATCTGCTCGCTGCGCTGCATGTATTCCACCAACATGGCATGTTGCTGCTCCTGCTGCAGTTCGTAGCGAGCCATCAGCGCTTTCTGCTTTTTCCAGTTGTTATACAGTTCAAGCCTCAGTACGCCGAGCGTTCTTGCCAACGACTTCTCCTTCAGTACTGCGCCCGAAGGCAAGGCTACCATTATAAATAATAATAAGGTGTAGAGAAATTTTTTCATGGCCTTATGTCCTTTTTTGGGTTATTATGAATGATGCATCCGTACAGGGTGCCTTGTTACTTACTCCTCGCTTTCCACGATGTTCTTCACCGACGAGAAAAATTTCTTGCTGATGGTGTGCGCACGGTTCGCCTGTTCAATCTCCTCAAACCGCTCTTCCAGCAGGTCGTCCTCCGTGATGGCATCAGGGGCAGCCTCGTTCTGTTCTTCTTCCATGTATGAGCTTATGGCGGCTTTCAAACCCCTGTTCGCATTCTCAAGCGCACCCTTCATGCCGCCTTTCCGTTTAAACTCCTGATAGCGGCGACGCCTTCTGATACCGCTCAGTTTCATGCCCCTGCGCATCCGTTTTATGGCTGCCACACTCTGCCAGAATCCCTGCTTGATGGCCTTGCCCATACGGATGAGGGTTGGCTTCATGTGGATAATCAGCTGCACCAGGTTCACGCACAACCATACAATGCCTACCCACGTCAGTTTGGCAGCGATGATGCTGTATTTCCAGGCCGCCTTGCTGCCTGCCACCGTCCAGCGCCACAGATGTTTGCACCCCGTCTTGGTGTATTGCAGGGCTATCTGGCAGCCTCGTTTTATCTTTTTCCGGATGGAGCGGATTTTCTCCTGTGTGTCCTTGTCGTTCCACCATTCAATGGTCGCCTTCACACACAGCTTGCAGAAGCGGTACAGGAAACGTACGGACTTGTAAGTCACACGGATGAGCTTCTTGGTGATAGCCCATAGTAATAGTAAGAGCAGCCTGCCAATCTCCATCCAGAGTTCCTTGGCAGTCTTTGGAGGCTCAACCTCCTGTTGCGGACGTTCCTCCTCTTGATATTCCTCGTTGTTGATAAGCTCTTCCGTCTCCACCTGAAAAATTTTTGCGAAGATACGGATTATTTACCATTTCCCATTTACCATTTCCCATTTTTTTATACCTTTGCAGCCGTATTATGAAAAGAATAGGACTTTTATCCGATACCCACGGCTATTGGGATGCAAAATTCGGGAAATATTTTGCGGAGTGTGACGAGATTTGGCACGCCGGCGACATTGGAACCATGGAGGTCGCCGACAAACTCGCGGCCATAGCCCCTCTCCGTGCCGTATATGGCAATATCGACGGTGGCGACCTGCGCTACCGTTTCTCTGAAAAATACCGTTTCACCTGCGAAGGGGTCGATGTGCTCATCAAGCACATCGGCGGCTATCCTGGCAAATACGACTCCTCCATCCGTGGAACCATGTACACCCATCCACCCAAACTTTTCATTTCCGGCCATTCCCATCTCCTCAAAGTTATGTACGACAAGACCATCGGCTGTCTGCACATCAATCCCGGAGCCGCCGGGCAGGCCGGCTTTCACCAAGTCCGCACCCTCGTCCGCTTCACCATCGACGGCACAGAAATCAAAGACCTTGAAGTCATCGAACTGGGTGACAAAGTCAAAGGAGTGGCAATGGCTCAGTTGAGGCCATAATAGGCATGGGTTTACCTCTTTGCCTCACTCTTCCAGCAACTTGTTAAGCTGTGTGACGAGTCTGCTAAACACCGTTTGGAGAGGCCGTTTCTCGCCAGCATCCGCATTCGTTGTGTCATTCGCTGTACTGAAGTCATCGTGTTCACATGGGCTTTCCGCTTCTGTCTCTTCGGCTTTTACTCCGACAGGAGCGGGCGTTTCTTGCGGCGTTTCTTGTTTCTTGCCGCTTCCGTAATACGCATCCCTCCGCTGTTTCAGGCTCTCACGCTCACTCATCGACTCTTTTTCCTCCACGGAGGATTCTTGGTCAAATCCTGTGGCCACAATCGCCACTTTAATCTCGTCCTCCAAGTCCTGATCTGGATAATGTCCCCAAAGCACCTGGATGTATTCATCGAAATTCTCCATGAACTCATTGATTTCACGCAGTTCACGGATGCGGGCCGGATTTACCGTACCGCTATAGATGATGTACAACAGTCTCTTGGCGTTTTGGACATTGTAATTGGTTGCCAGCGTGGAATGAATGGCTTGGGACATGGCCTTGAGAATACGGTTTTCCCCGCTTGCCTTTGCCACCGACACAATGGCAGCGCCACCGTTACGCATCACTGTGTTCACGTCATTGAAATCTCGGTTCACCTTGCCACTTACTGTGATAATCTCGGCAATGGTCTTCACGGCAATCGTCAGGACTTCATCTGCTTTCTTCATACCCTCATCCCAGTCCAAATCCGCATATTGCTCGTCCTCCAATAACTTTTCGTTGTTGACTACAATCAGCGAATCCACACAAGTCTTCAGTTTTTCCAGTCCCGCCGTGGCCACATCAATACGCTTCCGTCCTTCCATCAGGAACGGCAACGTCACCACGGCCACGGTCAGGATGCCCATTTCCTTGGCCATCTTGGCAATCACAGGCGTGGCTCCCGTGCCCGTACCTCCACCCATGCCTGCCGTGATGAACACCATTTTCGTCTCATCTCCCAGTATGTTTTTCAATACCTCCATGGAATTCTCTGCGCATATCCGTCCCTTCTCTGGGTCGCCGCCAGCTCCCAATCCGTCGCCCATCATCACCTTATTTGGTACGGCATTCGGAGCCAATGCTTGGCTGTCTGTATTTACCACAAAGAAATCGACGTTCTTCACGCCCTCTTCCCACATGTGTTGCACGGCATTGCCACCGCCGCCGCCAACGCCAATCACCTTGATAATCCTTTCAGACTTATCCTCTATTGGGAAGTTGAATATTCCCATCTCTTCCTTATTTTCAATCTGAAAACCGAACGTTCCTTTTTCGTCTTTTTGTCCCATTGCAATGAAATGTTATTTGTTACACTTTTAAATCCGTGAACACTAAATACTATTAGGCAGACACTTTTCTCACCACATATCGGATGCCCCAACTAGCAAACAGGAACAGATAGGGGAAGGCAAACATGTATGCAAAAAAGACGCAGCCCTCAGCCATTTCAAAGATTCCGCCTATATCTGGATAATTTTTAAACTCCACCAGTTCGTCACCAAAATCGATCACATCCGTATAATAAACAAGATGGTTAAGCCCTGGGATAATCGTAAACAGGATAAAAGCCACATAGCCTACACACTGCCAGAAGAATGCAACCATCATCCTTTTTAATGCTTTCTTTCCTGCCAGCCACCGATTTCTCCATTTTTCCCTTGCCACAATACCCCAATAGGCTATCCAAATCAGGGAAAATGGGATTATTGCATAGAACGAAAAAGGCATAATCACGACTAAGAGATATGGTGAGACAACCATGGAAGAAAGCAGCCACACAGCCATCCATCTGCCAATGGCCGTTCGGCAAACCCACTGGTTCACACAAATCACCTTCCGCTTAATCAGCATAACCCACCGATGCCTACAAAAGCGCATTATCAGGCAACCTGCAACCTGTGCCAATACAACCATTACCAAAACCATCCCAATATCTATGATATACTGCAGGTAACTGTCAGACATTCCAGCATGGGCAGACACAGGGAGGCAGCACAGGGCTGTAAACAAAAGCAATAGAGAAAAGCGTGTCATTGTTTATCCCAAATCGGTCATTAGGATTTCTCGGTGCTGTATGGCAGAGAGAAATCCTTTAGTTTTTCCCATATCGAAAGGAAGGACCG
>CAJONZ010000078.1 GCA_905236065.1 uncultured Bacteroidaceae bacterium
ACCGGAGACGGGGCTCGAACCCGTATGGGCGCAATGCCCAAGGGATTTTAAGTCCCTCGTGTCTACCATTCCACCACTCCGGCAGCTCTCTTTTCAGTAAGCGGGTGCAAAGTTACAACTTTTTTTCTAAAGCGTATCAATTTTTGCCATTTTTTGTTTTCCAAGCGATTTTTTTTGAAAGAATTATCGACAGGAAAAGCAAACAGCCCTTCTACTGTCAAAAAGCGGTTGTGTGGGCACACAAAAGCAGATTTTTGAGCCGTTTACCCACACATTTATTGATTTAAATCATAAATTTAATATCTTTTCTTCAAAAAAACGAAATTTTATTTGTCAATGTATGGAGAGTGCGTAACTTTGCATCGGTTTTTAAGAACCAACATAGGTTAGTTAAGGTATTAGTATTAAGGTAGCGCTATTGTCCGTGATGGATCATAGCGCATTTTTTTGTTTTTTTATGAAAAAATATTTGTCGGATAAGCGGTGGAAACCTTATATTTGCACTGATAGTCAGAAAGAAGATGCCTACAGATAGCAGATTGAGGAGCGTGGCATCTGTGGAAGACTGACATTTCACACGTAATTCTATTTATAAAAATGAGTCGGGCGACCGACTTCCGATTGTTATGTTAAAGAAAATACGACTAACCTTGGCGTTGATATTCTTTGTGGGTATCACTCTTTTGTTTCTTGACTTCAGCGGCACGGTACAACCCTGGCTGGGTTGGATGGTAAAGTTGCAGTTTCTGCCCAGCCTGATGAGTCTGAACGTGGTTGTGCTCATTGCGTTGCTCGCTCTCACCCTGCTGGTAGGGCGAATCTATTGCTCGGTCATTTGTCCGCTGGGTGTGTTGCAGGATGTGTTCGCCCGCATCGGACGCTGGAAACTGTTCCGTAAGAACAAAAAGGCGAAACTGGCCAACAAATACAGCTACTCGAAGCCGAAGACATGGCTGCGGGTGGTTGTCCTGATACTGTTTGCGGTGATGTTGCTGGCCGGATTCAATGCGGGTGCCGTGCTGCTGGCACCCTACAGTGCCTACGGCAGGATGGTGGCCACGATGTTGCAGCCCGCCTATATTTATATAAATAATGTGTTGGCCGACTGGTCGGAGGCACAGGACAATTTCATGTTCTACCAGGTGGAACCGCACCAGAACCCCATGCTGCTGGTGATTGTGGCCGTGGTGACTGGCCTCGTGCTGTTCGTACTGGCCTTCAGGAATGGCCGCACGTATTGCAACACCATCTGCCCTGTGGGCACCGTGCTGGGCTATGTGGCCAAGTTCTCTTTTGCAAAGATTCGGATTGACGAGGACAAATGCGTCAAGTGCGGATTGTGCGCCAAAAACTGCAAAGCCGCTTGCATCAGCATTCAGAAAGATGCCCCTGCCGTCATCGACCCGACACGTTGCATCATCTGTGGCGACTGCATCGAGGTTTGCAACAAGGATGCCATCAAGCACTGCCCTGCCCCATCCGCCCTTAGGAATAAAAAAGCCGCAACCGCCACAGACAACGGGAATGGCGACCTGAGCCGCCGCAGTTTCCTGTCGATTGTCGGTGCCGCCACGGTGACGGCGGCCTTGAAGGCACAGGAAAAGACCACGGACGGCGGACTGGCCGAGATTGAGGACAAGCAGATTCCCGAGCGAAAGACACCGCTGACTCCGGCAGGCTCGCTCTCGGCTCGCAACCTGCAACAACACTGTACGGCCTGTCAGTTGTGCATTGCCAATTGTCCGAACGGTGTGCTGCGTTCCAACACTTCGCTCGAACATTTCATGCAGCCTGAGATGCAGTACGAGAAGGGCTACTGCCGCCCGGAGTGTACGCGCTGTGCCGACGTATGCCCTGCCGGTGCCATCCGTCCGATTACGGTCGAGGAGAAAAGCTCGACGCAGATTGGCCATGCCGAATGGATAAGGGAAAACTGTCTGCCGGCAGAGGAAGGCATCCCCTGTGGAAACTGCGCCCGCCATTGCCCGTCAGGAGCCATCCAGATGGTGCCCGACGACGACACGCTGACCCAGAACGAGCAGGGGCAGTGGGTGGACGAGTACGGTACGGTGCTGAGACAAGACCGCCTCATCATGATACCCGTGGTGAATACCGAGAAATGTATCGGATGCGGTGCCTGCGAATATGTCTGCCCCGCCCGTCCGTTCAGTGCAATTTATGTGGAAGGACACGAGGTGCATAGAGAAATCTAATCAGCCCCCCATCCCCCAAAGGGAGGGCTATAAAAACTTAAGACACAAATATGAAGGACGTTTCAAGAAGAGATTTTCTAAAGATAACGGGTGCGGTGGCTGCCACAACGGCTATGGCATCTTGCGGCAGGTCGGGCAGTCCGTTGGGAGACATTGACCCAAGCGGACACCATACAGGGGACATTCCGAAGGACAAGATGACCTACCGCACGAATCCCAATACGGGCGACAAGGTGAGTCTTTTGGGCTATGGCATGATGCGTCTGCCCAACAAGACCGTCCCGGAAGGACAGAACCTGCCGCCGGAAGAGGAGATAGACCAGGAACAGGTGAACCGTCTGGTGAAGGTGGCCCTGGATCACGGCGTAAACTATTTCGACACCAGTCCGGCCTACTGCAAGGGGTACTCGGAGACTTCAACGGGCATCGCCCTGAAGGCCAGTGGGTATGACCGAAGCAAATACTTCATCGCCACGAAGCTGTCGAACTTCTCGCCCAGCCAGTGGGCATTTGAAGAGGGTGTGAAGATGTTTGAAAACTCGCTGAAATATCTTCAGACCGATTATATCGACTACCTGTTGCTCCATGCCGTGGGCGGCGGTGGCATGAACAACCTGCACCAACGCTACCTGGACAACGGCCTGCTCGACTGGCTGATGGAACAGCGCGAGAAGGGACGCATCCGCAACCTGGGCTTTTCTTTCCACGGCGAAATCGAGGTGTACGACTTTATGCTGTCACAGCAGGACAAGTACCACTGGGATTTCGTGCAGATTCAGCTGAACTACGTGGATTGGCATAACGCCAACAACCAGAACCCACTCAACCCCGACGGCGAATATCTTTACACCGAGTTGGAAAAGCGTGGCATACCGGCTGTCATCATGGAGCCGCTGCTGGGTGGCCGATTGGCCAAGGTGCCCGACCACGTGGTGGCACACCTGAAGCAACGCCGTCCCGAGAACAGCGTGGCTTCGTGGGCGTTCCGCTATGCGGGCAGCAAGCCGGATGTACTGTGTGTGCTCAGTGGCATGACCTACATGGAACACCTGGAGGACAACCTACGGACGTATTGCCCGTTGGAACCGTTGGAAGAAGAGGACGTGAAATGGTTGGAAGGCGAAACGGCCTCGCTGATTGTGAGCTACCCCACCATTCCGTGCAACGACTGCAAGTACTGTATGCCGTGTCCCTACGGCCTGGACATTCCAGCCATCTTCGTACATTATAATAAATGCGTGAACAAGGGAAATGTGCCGGAAAGCCAGCAAGCGGAGAATTACCAGAAGGCACGACGGGCTTTCCTGATTGGCTACGACCGCAGTGTGCCGAAACTGCGGCAGGCCGACCACTGCGTCGGCTGTAGGGAATGCGTGTCGCATTGTCCGCAGAACATTAACATTCCGAGGGAGATGCAGCGGATTGACCGATTTGTGGAGGCGTTGAAGCAAGGGACGCTGTAACGTCGGACTCCTTGGGTACACGCTGCTTGCGCTTGGGATTTTCCTTGGCACCAAACTTCAGCAATTTGTTGGCGGCGGTGGCAATGCTCTGGCCGGTGGGTGCCGTAATGTTCTTCATGTCGTCGAAAGCCTTGCGGGTCTTGTCGAACTGTTCCTCCACCTTGAGGAAACGGTCGTAGAATATTTGGACGCGGTCAATCACAGCATTGGCCGCTTCCATTATTTTTTGCTGGTTCTCTACCTGACGCACCTGCCGCCACGTGAGTTCCAGGACGCGGAGCATCATGTAGAGATTCTGACTGCCGGAAATAATCACGCCTTGGTCGTATGCCTCTTTCCAGAGCGTCGGGGCATTGGCCAGGGCGAGTTGAAGGGCGCTTTCCTGAAAGACGTACATCAGCACAAAGTCCAGACGACAGTGGTCGGCCTTGATGTATTTGCTGTAATTTTTCTTGGCCAGCTCCGAAACGTGGGAGCGTACCGACGTGATGTGGCGCTGAAGGGCATTGTTACGCTCTTCGTCCGTCTTTGCGTTCTGATAATCAACGAAAGCCGTGAACGACATCTTGGAGTCGATGATGACGTCGCGGTTGTCGGGAAAATGCAGAATCACGTCGGGAATCAGTCGGCGACCGTCTTCCTCCTCGTAGATGGTACGACCAAACTCATCTTTCATGGAGGTCTGTTCCTCAAACTGCACACCTTCCTCCAGTCCCATGTCCTCCAGCAACTGCTTCAGGCGAAGCTCCCCGAAGTTGCCCTGCGACTTGTGGTCCTCGCCCGTCAACGCATTGGCCAGACGGTCGGCACGTTCGGAAAGCAGATTGGCCTTTTCCATGTTCGCCTTGATGCTGGCATCCAGACGCTCCATCGACGTGGCGTGTTCACGTCCGCTCTTATCCACAGTCTCCTTCATTTGCGTAATCTCAGTGCGCAGGGGATTGAGAATGGCTGCCAACTGTTGCTGATTGGTCTGCGAAAGTTCCGCCGAGCGGTCTTTCAGGATTTTCTCGCTGGCCGTGGTCATTTGCTCACGCAACAGACGCAGCTGCTGGTCCAACTGTTCCCGCTGCTGTTCCCGAAGGTCGGCGATTTGCTTGGCATAGTCTGTGCGAATCACCTCCTGCTGCCTTGCTGCCTCCTCGCGGATTTTGTCCAATTGTCGTATGGAAATATCCTGGGCCTCTGACAGCTGCCTGGCACATTCTTTTTTCATGGTTTCCTTTTCCCCGGCAAGCCGGATGTTATCTGTAGTCGTCATTTCAAGTTTGGCCCGCAAGGAAGTGTTCTGAGCATGGGCTATCAAGTAACCGATAATCAGTCCGAGCACAATGCCGGACAAGGCAAAGAGAATTGTCATAAGCATTCGTTATGTGTTTGTGCAAAATTATCGCTTTTTATTTTGCGTTCCAAACATTTATCTCAAATCTTTCTGATAAATGATATTTTATTGTTACTTTTGCACGCAAAAGTGCGACGATGAAAAAAAGAATCCCTTACATTCTCTTCTCTTTCCTGTTGCTTTGCGGACAAGCTTTTGCCCAGACAACGGGGAAGGAAAGTATTCTTTTGCACCTCCACGACGGACAGAAATGGGCGTTTCCCATGGGAGAAACCGACAGCATCACCTTTCCGACGCTGTCAGATTCCCAGGCAGGCTGGCTGTACGGCAATCAGGTGCATAAGGAGGTGCTCGTCAGGACGTACTACGTGAGTTCGGCCACCAACAACTGGTACTATAGCCTTGAGAACCCGCAGGTCACGAAATTCCTGAATGAGGTGACCTACGACAACAACGACTACAGCATATCGTCCATTAACAACTACTATAATTACTACACCAGCTACAAGAAAGACCAGCCCACAAATGTCGGTATCACTTGCAAAGAGAACGTTGACAGCGTTGTCCTTTCGGAACGTTTCGATTTTCAAGGCAAGAGCCTGCAACGATGCATCGACTTTTCGGGCAAGCGCATCGTTTTCAGCAACCTGATTCCACAGAAAACGTACTACTACAAGGCATTCCTCACGGACGGCACAGTCAGCCAGAGCCATTTCCATACCTACGGAAACCTGCGCATGATTCGGGCCGACAGTGTGAGGAACGTGCGTGACATCGGCGGTTGGAGAACCAAAGACGGACATCGAATCGCCTACGGGAAAATCTTCCGGGGAGGAGAAATGGACGGCATCCACGACACACACATCACCCAGCAAGACAGTCTTGTTTTCCGCGACCTGCTGAACATCGGGCTCGACATCGACTTCCGAAAGGCCGAAGAAACAGACAGCACAGGCATTTCACCCTTAGGCAAGGACATCACCTACAAGCACTATGAAGTGGTCTATTACCAGCCTGACTCCGAGGGCTATTACGACGCTTTCCGCGATGTGCTCGAATGCCTGAGAGGGGGAAAGGCCGCCTACATCCACTGCGTGATGGGAGCCGACCGCACGGGAATGCTGGCCTACATGATGGGGGCTATCTTAGGTGTGCCGGAAGAAGATCTTTGCAAAGACTTCGAACTGACGACCTTCTGCGGACAGCCCCGCTATAGGAACGGCAACCGAATGCTCACCTTCAACACCCGACTGGCAGCCTTTGGCGGCAAGGACATACAAGAACGAATTGAGAACATGATGCTGTCGAAAGGCATTACACGGGAAGAAATCGAGGAATTCAAACAAATGATGTTGGAAAAATGAAAACAGGCTTGGTATTGGAAGGCGGAGGAATGCGCGGGCTCTTCACTATGGGCATCGTCGATTTGATGTGTGAAAAAGGCATCAAAGTCGATGGCATTGTCGGTGTGTCGGCAGGGGCTTGCTTTGGCTGCAATTACAAGTCACACCAGCCAGGACGAGTCCTACGCTACAACATCGCCATGAAGGACGACCCTCGATATATGGGCATCCGCTGCCTGCTGCGCACGGGCAACCTGCTGGATCCCGTCTTCAGCTACCACACGGTTCCGTTGGAAATCGACATCTTCGACAAGGAAACCTTTGAACGGGACGAGACGGAATTTCACGTGGTCTGCACCGATGTAGAGACTGGCAAGCCCGTATATAAACAATTGAAAAAGATAGACTACGAAGCCTTGGAGTGGATTCGTGCCTCATCATCCATGCCCCTCGTCTCACAGCCTGTTCCCATAGAAGGCCGGCTGTTGCTCGACGGCGGCATGACCGACAGCATCCCCATCCGCCATGCCCAGGAATTGGGATTCGAACGCAACATCGTCCTCCTCACCCAGCCACGGGGGTACCGAAAAAAGCCTTCAAGGCTGGTGCCACTGTTTCGACTCTTTTGCCGGAAATATCCGCAGATTGCAGAAGTGATGGCCCGACGGCATGAAATGTACAACCAGCAATTAGACTACCTGCACCAACAGGAAGCGGAGGGAAGCGTACTGCTGATTTACCCCGACGAACCACTGAACATTGGCCGCACGGAACAGAAAGAGGAAAACATGCGACGGGTCTATCAGTTGGGACGGAAAAAGGGAGAAGAATACCTCCAGAAAATGGCAACGTTCGTTGACTGTAAAATGTAAAATACAAAAATGATAAAAACCATACATTCCTATTTACTCTATATACTTTGTTCTCTCTGTACCCTCTGCGTTTCCTGCGGCGGACAGGGA
Organism: uncultured Bacteroidaceae bacterium; assembly: GCA_905236065.1. GTDB lineage: Bacteria > Bacteroidota > Bacteroidia > Bacteroidales > Bacteroidaceae > Minthosoma. Next base: position 7,324 of record CAJONZ010000078.1, read on the forward strand.
AACAGCACTGAGCGGGACGACAGCAAGCCCACGGCAGACTTGACGATAGACACCGCACTCATCCAACGGGTCGAAGCATTGGTGGCAGGCAGAGTGAAGATGAGCGACGAGCAACTTTGCATCAGCCTCTACGACCTCACTGCCGACACGACCGTCTATCAATTCCGCAGCCAGACGCCCATTGTCCCGGCCTCTTGCCTGAAGCTGCTGACCGCCATCGCCGCCATGCGCGAGATGGGCATGGATTACGAGTTCCACGACTCGCTCTTCATCAAGGGAGAAATCCAAAACGGCACCCTCTACGGAAGCGTCATCGTGAAGGCCGACGACGACCCGCTCTTTGAGTCGTTCGACGGCTTTGCCCAAGCCCTCAGCGAGGCAGGCATCTCCCGCATCGAGGGCGACATCGTCTTGGACTTGGCAAGGGCTGACACGCTGAAGGCACATCCCACAGCAAAGACCTGGGACATTCCCTACCATAAACTGCCGCTGTTGCTCAAAGGGCACGAACGCATCCGAAAGGAATTCATGTTCCAGTTGAATGCCAACGGCATCCGTTTCCATGAGAACCCCGTCTTTGCGGCACACGACATCGCTAACAGAGACGCCTCCACCACTCCCCTGCTCCACCGCCTCGCCATTGACATGGCCTCGTGCGGAGCCCAAGCCATTGCCGGAGAAACCCACCGACTGACCGAAGTTATCACACCCATGCTCATGCACTCCAGCAACATCAAGGCCGACGCCCTCTACTGGCATTTGCAAAACGTCTATGGACGGCTGTACGACGAAAACCTCATCCACCACTTCCTCAGAAAGGAGATGGACATAGACTACCCCACGTCGGGACTTATCATCCACGACGGCAGCGGACTTTCGCCCCAAAACCGCCTGTGTACCGACTTCCTCACGCAGTTGCTCCGCTATGCCTACGGGAAACCCCTCATGTTCCTGTACCTCATTGGCGAGGCACTTCCCACACCGGGAGCTGGCGAACGTTGCGGCACGCTGCAAGAACGTATGGCCAACACTGCCTGTGTCGGCAGGATATTCTGCAAGACGGGCACCCTTGTCACCCTGGGTGGCAGCGGATTGGCCGGCTTCGCCAAAGGCAGCAACCGACACTGGTACGCCTTCGCCATCCTGAACATCGACATGCCCGTGGCCGACGCACGCATTTTCCAAGATAGATTTTGTAAAGAAATTGTGAAATGAAACACCCTGCCGAAGTAGATATTGCAGTATTGCTGCTATTCTTTAACCGTCCCGAATCGTTCGGGAAAGTGTTTGCCGAAGTGAAGAATGCCCGTCCCGCACGGCTGTACCTCTACCAGGACGGCCCGCGTGGCGAACACGACATGCCCGGCATCCTCGCCTGCCGCCAGATAGCCGAAGACATCGACTGGGAATGTGACGTGCAGCGCAACTACCAGACCGTGAACGCCGGCTGCGACCCCTCCAACTACAATGCGCAGAAATGGGCCTTTTCACTGAGTGACAAATGCGTAGTCCTCGAAGACGACAGCATCCCCTCCGTCACCTTCTTCCGATTCTGCAAGGAAATGCTCGACCGCTACGAACACGACCCGCGCATCGTGATGGTCAACGGCTTCAACAGCGATGAAGTGACCCCCAACGTTCCCGACGACTACCTTTTCACCACCGTCTTCTCCATCTGGGGCTGGGCCTCGTGGCGCAGGGTCATCGACCAGTGGGACGAGCGATACACCTTCCTCGACGACGCCTACAACATGCACCAACTGCGGGAACTGACCCTTGAGCGACGCTACCGCCAGACCATGTTGCGCATGGGCTACGACCACCGTGCATCGGGCAAGCCTTACTACGAAAGCATTTTCTGGGCCTGCATGATGTTCAACCACGGACTGGCCATTCTGCCCACCCGCAACATGATCAACAATCTCGGAGCCACGGCGGGCGGCTCCGTCCATTATGCCGGCTCGTTGGAGACCCTGCCCCGCCGCCTGCGCAAGCTCTTCACCATGAAGCGCTATGAGCTCGACTTCCCTTTGAAGCATCCGCGCTACGTCATTGAGAACGTTGACTACCTCCGCTCCAATTACCGAACCAACGCCTACGGCCATCCGTGGATAAAAATCGGCTATTCACTGGAGGAACTTTGGCTCAACCTACGGTATGGCAATTTCACCTTTATCTGGCAATCTATCAAGAAACGTATTCAGAAATTTGCAGGAAAAAAGCGGTATCAATAGGTACCGCTTTTCTTGTTCAGAGCTTTTCCTGTTCAGAGCTCGATGTTCTCCACATTTTCCACCTCGCAGAACTTCTTCTTGTATTTTCCCACCCGCACATTCTTTATCGTCACGTTCTTGGCAGGCAGGCGCCGGTCGCCCTTCAGGGTGATGACCTGCTCACAGGAGTCCACCTGCACGTCCTCCACATGGAGTCCGTCGATGCGGGTGATGCGTGTCTCGTAATCGGGAAAACTCTTCCACTGATAGACGACGTCGGTGGCCAGGGCAATGACTTCCTGACAATAGTGTACCTTGGCACCCCGGAGCCAGACGTTCTCCACGAAGCCGCCGCGCCGATGGTTCGTCTTGACGTAATAGAGGCGCAGGACACTTCCGTCCATCCGGCAGTCGTGCATATAGACGTTGCGGATACCGCCCGAGAGTTCAGAACCGATGCCCAGCAGGGTGTGTCCCTGATGGATGGTGCAGTGGCGGATGACAATGTTCTCCGTGGGGCAGTTCAACCGCCAGGCATCCTGGTTGCGTCCAGCCTTGATGACGACGGCATCGTCACCTTGGTCGAAGCGGCAATGCTCCACAAGGAGGTTCTTGGTCATGTCAATGTCGATGCCGTCGTTGTTGTGGCCGTGGGCACGGACATCAAGTCCGCGCACGATACCGCCGTCACACATATATATATGAATGGTCCAGAAGGGGCTCTCGCGGATGGTGAAGTTTTCCAGCAGGACGTTCTTGCAGCGGTTGAACTGGATGAGGTGCGGACGCATTCGGCTCAACGTGTCGGCCACTTGCCGGAGTTTCATATCGGCATACTCGGAACACCATGTGTAGAGTTTGCGGGTGGCTTCCACATGGGTGGGTGGTCGGTTAAACCATGTTTTCCAGTAGCCCATGCGGGGTGCCAGCTTTCCAGTTCCACTGATGGCGACGTTCTCACACTCGTAGGCATACACAAGCGGGGAGTAGTTATAGCATTCCACGCCCTCCCAAGTAGTATGAACAGAGGGTAGATAGTCTTTGGGATTGTCGGTAAATTCCACGACGGCACCTTCTTCCAGTCGGAGGTTGCAATTCGACTGGAAATGGATGGCTCCCGTAAGCCATTTACCCTTAGGGACGACGACGTAACCGCCACCGGCCTTGTTGCAGGCGTTCATGGCTAGCTGGAAGGCTTTGCCGCAGAGGGTTTTCCCGTCGGGTTTTGCCCCATAGTCTGTGATGGGAAATTCTCGGTCTGGGAAGATGAACTCTTTGATGGGACGCATGGGGAAGGGCGCATCCGTTATCACCGTCTCTTTGTAGCGCTGTGCCTGTACCGTTCCGCACAACAACAGCATCGTGGACAATGCCCACACGAGGGGGTTCTGTCTAAAAAACATAAAGGTCAATAAGTTAATCAGGTTTATTGGTTTCTTTTATGCCTTCACTTCGCCAAAGTAATGAGTGTCGGCCAGCTTCATGAGGTATTGACCGTATTGGTTCTTAATCATGGGCTGTGCCAGCTCACGGAGTTTCTCGGTCGTAATCCAACCTTGACGATAGGCGATGCCTTCCAGACAGGCAATCTTCAAGCCCGTGCGCTTCTCCAATACCTCAATGAAGGTGGAAGCCTCGGAGAGGGAGTCGTGAGTACCCGTGTCGAGCCATGCAAAACCGCGTCCCAGGAGCTGCACTTTCAGGTTCTTCTCTTTCAGGAATTCTTGATTTACCGTCGTGATTTCCAACTCGCCACGTGGCGAGGGCTTGATGTTCTTGGCCACCTCAACCACTTTGTTCGGATAGAAATAGAGACCGACGACGGCAAAGTTCGATTTCGGCTGCTTGGGTTTCTCCTCGATGCTGAGGCAGTTGCCCTCGGCATCAAATTCAGCCACGCCGTAACGCTCAGGGTCGTTCACCCAGTAGCCGAAGACGCTGGCCTTACCTTGGGCTGCATTCGCCACGCATTCCTTCAACAAGCCTGAGAAACCACGTCCATGGAAGATGTTGTCACCCAGCACGAGGCAGACGTCGTCGTTGCCTACGAACTTCTCGCCGATGATGAAGGCTTGTGCCAATCCGTCGGGCGAGGGTTGTTCGGCATATTCAAAATGTACGCCGTAGTCGCTGCCGTCGCCCAACAACCGTTTGAAGCCCGGCAGGTCGTAGGGGGTGGAGATAATCAGGATGTCTCGAATGCCGGCAAGCATGAGTACGCTGACTGGATAATAGACCATCGGTTTGTCGAAAATGGGAAGGAGCTGCTTGCTCACACCTTTAGTGATAGGGTACAGGCGTGTGCCTGAACCACCTGCTAATACGATTCCTTTCATTGTCTGATACGATTTTGATTAGTGATTGATTATTCTGCAAATATCAGCATTTCTTTTCTTTTTGGCAAAGGAATGCGGGAAAAAATGAAAAGTGAAAAATGAAAAGTGAAAAATAACGAACAAAATTGTATGGGTCGATAAAAAGGCGTAATTTTGCAACTCGATTTCATAAACACTGAAAAATGACTTTATTTTTAGACATCCTTGCCTTCCTCTTCGGCCTGGTGCTCATCGTGAAGGGAGCGGACTGGCTGACGGACGGAGCTGCAAACATCGCCCACCGATTCCATATCCCTACCCTGGTGATTGGCCTGACCATCGTTGCCATTGGCACCTCGGCCCCGGAGTTCGTGGTGAGCCTAATGGGTGCCCTGCGCCATTCGCCCGACATAGCCATCGGAAACGTAGTGGGCAGTAACATCTTCAATATCCTGGCCATCATCGGATGCACGGCCTTGGTGGCACCCATCACCATGACGAGAAGCAACGTCCTGCGCGACCTGCCCATCATGGTGATTTCGACGTTTGCCCTGTTCTTCATGCTGATTGACAAATATCTCGACAGCACGGCCACCGGCAACAGTCTGACACGAGGCGACGGCCTCGTCCTGCTCTGCCTTTTCTCCATGTTCATGTACTACACCATGCGGATGGGCAAAAAGGGCAGGAAACAGGCGAATGCCCAGAAAGAAGAGGAACACTTCACCGAACTGCCCGCTTGGCTGCCCAACTTCTTCAAGCAGCACAGCCTCCTGACCAACATCGTAATGATCTTTCTGGGACTCGCCTGCTTGGTTTACGGCGGCGACACCATGGTCGGTGGTGCATCGGGCATAGCCCGAAGCCTGGGCGTCAGCGAGGCCATCATTGCCCTGACCATCGTCAGTATCGGCACCTCAGCTCCGGAACTGGCCACCAGTATCATGGCGGCACACAAGGGCGACCATGCAATGGTGGTCGGCAACATCGTGGGCAGCGTTGTCTTCAATACCTTATTAATATTAGGAGCCTCGGCACTGGTCTGCCCACTTCCCATGACAGGCATCACGATGATAGACCTCTACGTCTTGCTGGGTGCCAGTGTGTTGATTTGGCTGGATAGCAAATTCGGCAGGGGACACTACACCATCACCCGCATGGAAGGTGCCATCATGGTACTGCTCCAAATCGGTTATTATGTTTATTTGGTTATACAAGAAGGAATCTAATCATGGAACAAAGCATCACAATAGAAAAACTTACCACGGGATATAAACACAAAGGAAATCAAAGCATCATCTCAAGAAGCCTGACCGCAGCGTTAAATAAGGGTGAACTAACCTGTCTGCTGGGCCCCAACGGAGCAGGAAAATCCACCTTACTGCGCACGTTGTGCGGATTCCAACCTGCACTGGACGGACAGATTGAGGTGATGGGGCAAAACCTAAAAGCATATACCCAAAAGGACTTGGCCAAACTCATCAGCGTGGTACTGACCGACAACCGCAACATACGTAACATGACGGCTTACGACGTCGTCGGCATCGGTCGCAGTCCTTACACAGGTTTCTGGGGCAAGCTGTCCGAGACGGACAAATCCGTCATCGAAAAATGTTTTGAATGGGTGGGCATCAGCGACCTGAAGGAGCGGAAGATGGAGACGCTTTCTGACGGAGAGTGCCAAAAGGTGATGATTGCCAAAGCCATTGCACAAGAGACCCCCATCATCTTCCTTGACGAGCCCACCGCCTACCTGGACTATCCAAGCAAAATCCAGATGATGATGCTCTTGCACCGACTGGCCAAAACGTTGAAGAAGTCCATCTTCCTCAGCACCCACGATTTGGAACACGCTTTGCAGATTGCCGACCAGGTGTGGTTGCTGGACAAGGAGAAAGGGTTGGTCACTGGAACGCCCGAGGATTTAAGCATCGAGGGTGAGGTGGAACGCTACTTCAACCGCGAGGGCATTTCTTTCGACAAGGAACTGTGTACTTTCCAGATCTCACATGAGACAGCCCGTCAGGTTGCCATGAAGGGGGATAAGAGCAAACTGGAGTACCAACTTTGCCAGAAAGCCTTGATGCGCAACGGCATTCAGCCCGTGGAATCCACTCCCGACTGCCCCATCAGCATCCGAATCCCCGGCGACGGCACCTACCGCCTGCTGGAAAACGAGAAAGAACTTTACAACGTCACTCGCATCGAACACCTGTTGCACACCATCGTTCCGGCCATCATTCGGCATCAGATAGCGACCATTCGTGAAGAGGCTGGCATGAAGCCTTACGAATAAAACCATTCTGCCCACCATGAAACGATTCTTCTTTCTATTCATCGTGCATTGTGCTTTCTGCATGATGTTTTTCCCCCATGTTCAAGCCCAAAACAAGGAGGTGGAACAGGACATGTTCGAGACTTTGCGACCGACGGACAAGGCCGCCATTGTTGCCGTGTATTATGGGAATCCGGCCACTCCGACCAACCTTGAAACGGTCAACAAACTGAACCAGAAATTGCGGGCGGCTTTCCAAGACTGTGCCTTCCGCGAAGCATGGACCAGCCCGACGAACATCGGTCAGGCAGACAAGGACACCATCATACGCCACAGTCTAACCCAAGCGTTGGAGGAACTTCACAACGATGGTTACACACACATCCTGCTGCAACCTTCTTTCATCACCGAGGGCATGGAGATGGAGTACATCCAACATGAGGCATCTGTTTTCACGCAACAATTCAAGCAAATACGAATCAGCACACCCCTGCTTTCAAAACCCGAAGATTACGAGGAGGCGATACGGGCAATTTCCTCAACCTACGGTCGGAAGAAAGAGGCAAATGTGCTCGTCCTTGGAGACGAAAGCAACAACAGTCCCGCCCAGGCAGCCCTGATTGACTACATGCTACGCCACCACGACTTTGACAATTGGCTCGTACTCTCCGAAGAGGGCTTCCCCACCATCAGCCACCTTCAGAAACAGTTGAAAAAAAGAAAACTGAAAAAAATAAATCTGATTCCCTGCACATTCACCCTTGCCAGCAAGGAAACCATTGAGCATCTCAGCCAACAGTTGCAAAAGGCGGGGTTCAAGGTGAACCAGACGCTCCATGCATTAGGAGAGGATGAAACCTTGCAAAGCCTCATCGTGAAACACGCCCTCCACACCCGGAATCACCGTAACTATACGCCCTTGGAGATAAAAATGCAAGAAGCGGTACGCCTCATGAAGTGACCGTGCGGCGACTTCCTGCCCACAGGCCGACGAACGTCAACAAACCATTGAGCATCAGTATTTCATAACCAAACTTATACCCCGTAGAGGCATAGACGACAACATCCGTCAGATAGCAAACCACGGGCGAAGCAACCGCAAGATAAGGCACCACCTTGTCCTGCGGTTTTCTTTTGGTAAACAGCCCGAAGGCAAACAGTCCGAGCAGAGGCCCATACGTATAGCTCACCAACGTATAAATCAAATCCATCACGCCATGATTGCCGATGGCGTTGAAGGCTAACGTGCAAAGCAGGAAAGCGAACATCATGGCCAGATGCACCTTTTTCCGCAGGCTGACCATCGCCTCTTCTGGGACTCCCTTGCGCTCAATGCCCAAAATATCCACACAAAAGCACGTGGTCAAGGCCGTCAGCGCACTGTCCGCACTGGAGAAGGCGCTGGCCACCACCCCGACCGTGAACAGGGCAAGGGCCGTCTGTCCCAACACGCCCGAAAACACCATGCCGCTCAACAAGTCGTCCCCATTCTCCGGCAGGGGCATCCCTGTCTGTGCATAGAGCATCAACAGCAGGACTCCCAACGAAAGGAAAAGGAAATTCACCGGCACAAACAGCACACCAGACATACACATGTCCTTCTGCGCCGCCTGTAGGTTCTTGCACGTCAGGTTCTTCTGCATCATGTCCTGGTCAAGCCCCGTCATCACCACCACAATAAAAATACCACTGAGAAACTGTTTCCAGAAATACTGTTTCGAGGCCATGTCCCCAAACTCAAACATTCGGCTGTGCGAATCGTGCCACACCGCCACGAGGGCCTTGCCCATATCCATGTTCAGCAACGAGCATACTTCCACCAGAATCAGCAACATCGCCACCAACAAGACCGCCGTCTGCAACACATCCGTCCAGACCAGTGCCCGAATGCCACCCCGCCGTGTATAGAGCCAAATGAACAACAAGGTGAAAAGGGCCATCAGTCCGTAGGACACACTGCCGCCGATTTCCCATCCGCCCAACGACCAACCTCCCTGCATCCATTGCGCTTCCACACACATTTGCAGGATGCGCACCACCACATAGAACTTGGCTGCCGCACCCAACAATTTACTCAAAATAAAGAAAGAGGCACCTGTCCGATAGCTCGTCGCTCCAAAACGCCTCTCCAAATAGGTATAGATGGAGGTCAGCCCCCACCTGTAATAGACTGGCAACAAGACAAACGCCACCAGCAAATAGCCAAAGACGAAGCCCAGACACATCTGCATGTACGTCATGTCGATGCCCATCACCCATCCCGGCACACCAATGAAGGTCAGTCCGCTGATGCTTGCCCCCACCATGCCAAACGCCACCAACCCCCACGGCGACTGACGATTGCCACGGAAAAAGGCATCATTCCCCTCACGACCGGCCAACTTCGACACAGTCCACAGAAGCACAAAATAACCTATCAGAACAATCAACACCATTTCTTTTCTATCTTTTGAGTTTTTGTTTTCTACCGATTCGTTGTAAATCTTTTGAAGCCGCACTGAAAGAGTTTATTCTCGGCGAGAATAAGAAATATGGCGGCGAGAATATTAAATATGACGAGGAGAATAAAAAATATATCGTCGGGAATAATTGGGAAGAGTTAAGCGTGGGAACATTTTGAGTAGTGTGTCCAGAAATATCTAAAGGAGAAGAAAGAAATGAGGAGAAGCAAGAGGATGAGGGCAAGGTACAGGGGCAGGCCAAGAAGACGGAAATAGCTGAAGGTGGAGATTTCGGGGCCGAGGATGTTCATCTCGATGACGGAGAGGGAGTTGTTGAGGATGTGGACGATAGCAGGGAGAACGATGTTGCCGGTCTTGTAATACAACAGGCCGAGGATGAAGCCGACAAGGGTGGCAAAGGGTATCTGTATGGGATTGAGGTGGACAAGTCCAAAGACGAGGGACGAGAGGAGGATGGCCAGCCAGGGACGCATTCTGCCACGCAGAAGATTGCCAAGCACAGCCTCACGAAAGACGACCTCTTCAACGACGGGACCGACGAGGGCCATGGCAAGGATGCCCAGCGGAGTGGCGGCAATTTGCAGGAATTGCTCCTCCATCAGGTTGGGCAGGTCGAAGGGGTCGCTCATGAGGGCAATGGCAAAGTCGGCGCAAAGAGCTCCGACAATGGCAACAGAGGCAAGGGGCCAGTGAATCGTGGCAGGGCTGAAGGTGCGTCCTCCCTGTGTGAAACGCATACCGAAGAGAATCAGTGCGGTAAGCAAACCCGACAGGATGATGGAGAGGGTCAGCGCGAAGGGGGTGGAGGTGCCGGAGAAAGCGAGGATGACGCCCCCCAGTGTTTGAATGAGGATGAAGATGAGGATGGCGAGGATGGCTGCGTATGTCTTTTTCATTGGATGAGTTGTTTGTAGAATTCAGCTTTTTTCTCTAACGAGAGTGGGTAGGCACGGGAGGTGGAGGGCATTCGCCACCAATCCAACTGACGGCCATAGCACTGAAGGGACAGGCGTTGCCCGATGGCAGGCATGGGCAGCAGTTCACCACCAGGCAGCCCCGAAGCTAAAGACAGCTGTGCCCGAAGTTCCTCACTGGCCTTGCCGCCTGTCGTGACAAGGCAACGGCAGTGGGGCATGGGAGCAAGCAGGGCGGCAATGTCGGTAGGCTGCAGAATCTCAAGGTAGTTGTCGCTGGCATTGTCCTTCAGGCGACGGACAGTGGTTGCCGTGTCGAAGAAGGCAAATCCTTGCTCGGTGGCAAAGCGGACGATGCGCTCCTTGTCGAATCCGCGCCGACCGTCGGACAAATGGAAATAAGTTTTGTCGTTATGGAAAATCAATCCCATGACGCGCCAGAAATCGTTAATCCAATTAGGATAGAAAAACTCCATGCTCCACCGCGCCTTCGGTGGAGGAAAACTGCCCAGAAACAGGACACGCCCATTGGGCGGCAGAAAGGGTGTCAGCGGATGGGATTCAATCGTCATTGCCAGTCTTTAGAAAAGTCCCCACCCCCATCAAGGAGTGGATTTGTTTTTTCCGTGCAAAGTTACGAAAAGTAGAATTTAAGCAGAAAAGAATGAGGATATTTTGTGCAGAGCGGGAAAAATATTACATTTGCAAATCAATAAAAACATTTACAGACATGAGGTTCTTTTATACTTTGGCGGTCATGGCATCTTTGTGGACCATTCCCGCAGTGGGAATGGCACACGGAGAAAATGAAAACACCGTTGACGGGAAACAGACGGAGAAGCCCATGCCGGGCAGTGATGAGCCGGAGCCCGCAGGATTTATCACGGAGATGATTAACAAAGCTATCGAGCGGGCAATGCCTCCACAATCCGAGGGCACACCGAAGTTGGGACGCACCCTGAAAGAGTATGCCTCGGCACCAAAGTTTGGCGGCTACTTCATCGGTACGTATAAGTACAGCGACCAGGAGGGTGCCAAGGGCGGTGAGGGTTTCAACCAGCGCCTCATCCGTCTGTATGTGGATGGCACCATCCTGAAAGACTTCAACTACAGGATTCAGTTGCAGGTGAATGGTTCCAGTCCGCACATGAAGGATTTCTTCGTGGAGTGGGCACACTGGAAGGAACTGAAGGTGAAGGTGGGACAATTCAAAAGACCGTTCACGTTTGAGAATCCCTACAATCCATGGGACGTAGGACTGGGCGATTATGCGCAGATGGTGAGAAAGTTGGCCGGCATCGGCGATTTCAATGGCGAGGTCGGAGCAACGGGTGGACGTGACCAAGGCGTACAGCTGCAAGGCGACCTGTTCCCCGTTGGAAAGGACAAGCATCGACTGATTCATTATCAGGTGGGCGTGTTCAACGGACAAGGCATCAACACGGGCGACAAGAACGGTCGGAAAGACCTGATTGGAACGCTGCAAGTGCAGCCTGTCAAGGATTTGTTCTTGGGTTTCTTCGGCTGGACGGGCAATTTTGTCGGCACGACGACGAAGACGGGCAAAGAGGTGACCGTCGATAGAAACCGTTGGGGCGTAAGCATGAAATATGAGCATGAGGGTTGGAGCGCCCGTGCCGAATATGCTCACGCGCAAGGACATAAAGTCAACGACTACGACCGTGAGGACGGCCAGGTGAGCGGAACGGGTGAGTCCGACGGATGGTATGCCACGGTGGGCATTCCGTGTACGCCTTGGCTGAAAACCTACCTAAAGTATGATGCCTACCGCGACTGCGGGAACTGGAGCAATGTACGGAGCATGTACTGTGTGGCTCCGAACTTTCAGATACACAAAAACCTGATGCTGCAAATCCAATACAACTACGTCAATGAGCGGCGGGATGGCACCGACCACCACTATAACGAAATCTGGGCGGAAACCTACGTGAGATTCTAAGCATCGAGACACATTATTACATAATATGGCGACAAGCACACCTTTTCTGGAAGTGATGGGGTTGACCAAACGCATTGGTCACCGCGTACTTTTTGAGGACATCAGTTTCACCATCAACGAGCGCGAACACATCGGACTGATCGCAAAAAATGGAACAGGAAAATCAACCCTGCTCTCCATCATCGCTGGCAACGAAGGGGATGACGGTGGAAAGATGATTCTCAGGAATGGACTGAGAATCGGCTATTTGGAACAGACTCCGACGATTGAAGGCAACAGTGAGAACGGCACGAACGAGGACTGGATGAAAAGCCTTTGCCACGCCAACGAGGATGTGGAGGCTGTACGCCTGAGATACAAACAACACTTGACGCTGATGAAAATCACGGACGAGGAATCCAAGCGTCCGGCCAGTCAACTTTCTGGTGGGCAGGTGAAACGCATTGCCCTGGCAAGGGTGTTGGCAGGAGAACCCGACTTACTCATCCTCGACGAACCGACCAACCACCTCGACCTGGAGATGATTGAGTGGCTGGAAGGCTATCTGCGGAAAAGCACGAAGGCCCTGCTGATGGTGACTCACGACCGCTATTTCTTGGACCGAATCTGTTCCACCATCATTGAGATGGACGACCAACGGCTCTATACTTACAAGGGCAATTACGCCTACTACCTGGAAAAGCGACAAGAGCGAATCGACAACATGAACGCGAACATTGCCCGGGCCAACAACCTGTACCGCACGGAGTTGGAATGGATGCGCTCAACGCCTTGTGCCCGTTCGTCGAAAGCCCGTTACCGCATTGAGTCGTTCTACGAGTTGGAGAAGGCGGCCAAGACTCGCATTCAGGACGAGCGGGTGAAGCTGGAGATGAAAAGCACGTACATCGGCAGCAAGATTTTCGAGGCACACGGACTGTGCAAGTCGTTCGGAGACAAAGTGTTGCTACAAGACTTTGAGTACATCTTCACCCGCTATGAGAAGATGGGCATCGTAGGCAACAACGGCACGGGAAAATCGACCTTCGTGAAGATGCTGCTGGGACTGGAGCCACACGACAAGGGACGCATTGAGATTGGCGAGACGGTGCGTTTCGGCTACTACTCGCAGGAGGGAATGCAGTTCCGGGACGACCAAAAAGTGATTGATGCCGTGAGGAACATCGCCGAGTACGTGGATTTGGGCGGAGGACAGAAACTTTCGGCCAGCCAATTCCTGCAACATTTCCTCTTCTCACCCGAAGAGCAATTCTCATACATCTACAAACTGAGCGGTGGAGAACGCCGACGGCTCTATCTCTGCACGGTACTGATGCGTTCGCCGAACTTCCTGATTCTTGATGAGCCGACGAACGACCTCGACATCGTGACGCTGCAAATACTGGAAGAATACCTGAAAAACTTCAAGGGATGCCTGATTATCGTCAGCCACGACCGCTATTTCATGGACAAAGTGGTTGACCACTTGTTGGTCTTCGAGGGCGAAGGACGAGTGAAGGACTTCCCCGGAAACTACACGCAGTACCGCGACTGGATGAACGAGAAAGAACGGGAGGAAAAACGCAAGGCTGCCGAGAAGAAGCCTGTCGCCAACGACATGGCTGACAGCAAGGCAAGGCCAAAGAACACCGACCGCCCACAGAAACTCACGTTCAAGGAAAAGCGGGAATACGAACAGCTGGAACACGACATCGCCGCACTGGAAGAGGAGAAGGCAGCCATCAACGCTGCCCTCTGCGGAGGAACGACCGACGTGGAGGAAATCACCCGCCTATCCAAACGCCTTCCACTCCTACAAGCCGAACTCGACGAGAAAGAAATGCGCTGGCTGGAACTCAGTGAGCGAGCATAGCACTTGTACCATCATATATAATATAGCATTTGCCATGATTATAACATCCGCAAAATTCATCACCTCCAGTCCGAGGGCCGACAAATGCCCCGAGACGACCCTTCCCGAGTACGCCTTCATTGGCCGGAGCAACGTGGGGAAGTCTTCGCTCATCAACATGCTGACAGGATACAAAAAACTGGCCATGACCTCCAGTATGCCCGGCAAGACCCTGCTCATCAACCACTTCCTCATCAATGAGAAATGGTTTTTGGTCGATTTGCCAGGCTATGGCTATGCCCAACGTGGTAAGAAGGAGATGGACAAGCTGAAGAGCATCATCACCCACTACGTACTTAACCGTCAGCAACTCACCTGCCTCTTCGTGCTCATCGACATTCGCCACGAGCCCCAGCAAAAAGACCTCAAATTTCTGGATTTTTGCGGCGAGAACGGCGTCCCCATCGCCTTAGTGTTCACCAAAGCCGACAAGCTGTCCAAAGTGAAAGTCGCCCCTGCCGTCAATGCCTACCTCGCACAGCTACAGGAGTCGTGGGAGACTCTTCCCCCCTATTTCATCACCAGCAGCGAAAAAAGCACTGGACGGGAAGAACTGCTCGACTTCATCGAGTCGATCAATCAATCTCTCGGTTAATAGACATAGATTAAAGGTTAAAGGTTAGAAGTTAGAAGTTAAAAATTGAAAGTTATAAGTAAATTAAAATTCATCCTTATTCCCATAGGCACCATCCTTTCGCTCTTGTTGGTTGCCTATTTCATGCTCAACAGTGCCAGTGTGCAAAACAGGCTGTTGAAAAATATTACTATTCTCCTAACCCAACGCTTGGGCACGAAGGTGGAGGTTGACAGTATCTACTTGGGCCTCTCCACCCAACACCTCCACCTTTATGGGTTAGATATCGCCGACCAGCAACAACGCCCCCTGCTCCACGTTGACACACTGACCACCAACCTTAGCCTTTGGACGTTGTTTCGACACCCCAACAGACCCCATCTGGAAATCACATACGCCAGCATCGCCGGACTGAATGCCAACCTCTGCACCGACTCTGTCAGTGGTCGTGCCAACTTCCAGTTTCTGATAGATTCCCTCAAGCCCAAGAAAAAACATCACACCGAGCGGCTGACCTTCCAGATGGAACGCTGCCAACTGCGCCGCATCGCCGTCAGCTACCTGAACCAGCCCAAGAATCACTTTCAGCATCTTTTGGCCGACACCATCAACTACCAACTGAAACGTCAGCAACATCAACTCACCCTCGGCGGCATCACCTACCTGACAGACAACCACAAGCCCCACAAACGGACGGGACATCCCCATCGCGGCTACTTTGACCCCGGCCACCTCCACCTTAAAGCAAGCCTCCAACTTCTGTGCGACCACCTGGACAAGGACTCCCTCCACGTCACCCTCCAAAAGTTCCACGCCTGCGACTCCACTTCCGGGATTGACATTCACGACCTCCGTATGCAAGTGGCCGCCACCAAGAGCCACATCCGTCTCTCCGATGTGGACATCCGTCTGCCCCACACCACACTCAACATTCCGCAAGCCGACATCTTGCCGCCTCAACCTGCCGACTCCCTACCCCTCCGCTATTCCACCGACACCATTACGGGCCAGACCCTCCTGACCGACATCGCACAGCCCTTCGCCCCCATCCTCAACAAGTTCACCACCCCACTCCACCTCAGCCTGCGACTCAGTGGAGAAGGCGAGGAAATGCGGTTCCACGACATCAACGTCCATACTCCCGACAACCGCCTGAACTTGAAAGCCGACGGCACACTCCACAACCTCCTTGCCGCCCGCCAACTCAACTTGCACTTCCACGTCCACCCCATGCATGCCACCAACAACGTCACCCGCCAAATCATCAACCATTTTCCCGTCAAGAAATTCATGATGCAGCAGCTCAAGGCATTGGGCAACATCACTTACAACGGCGACATCCACATCGCCTGGCGGAAAGAAACTTTCGGCGGACGGCTCCACACACGTATCGGCTCCCTCGCTTTCAACTTTCAACTCGACGAAAACACGAAAATACTTACAGGCAACTTAAAGACCGACTCCGTCAACCTCGTTCCCCTCACCAACCTCGAACACCTTGGCACCACGGCCTGCCAGAGCTGCTTCACTTTTGACTACTCCAAAGAGCGCACCGCAGCCATCCGTCGGCAAATGGGCGGCAAACTGCCCATCGGTCACGTGGAGGCTGAGATTCAGAAAACAAAATACAAAGGCATAAAAATACAGAACATCCACGCAGACATCCAAAGCAACGGAGCCATCGCCCAGGGAAACATCACCCTCAAAGGCAAACGCATTGACCTTCTCTGCGCCTTCACCTTTACGGACACCGACTCCATCCAACGCCTGAAATACAAACCGGGCATCAAACTCCACAAACTGTCCGAAGAAGCCAAACAGGAGAAAGCAAAACGCAAGCAAGAACGCCGGGACAAGAAAAGCAAGAAAAGCCTATAGGTTTGCAAGGTGGAGACTGTAATCTCCTAATTTGTATTAAGTTTATGGGCTTCCTGCAAAAAAAATCCGAAAAAAAGATTGCGTTTTGAACATAAATTCATAACTTTGCAGCGATTTCTGAGAAACAGTTTCGTTCTTGTACGCAAAAAAAGAACATTTTGATAGCTCAGAAACCAATTTCCCTGGAAATATATCTTTTTTAGTGAACAACCTATCCGTATGACCCCATGGTGTGGTCATCCAGAGATACACACATACGTTTCTTATGTACAATTTAGAACAACTCAACAGCAAGGAGTTGGCCGAGCTCCAAAGCATCGCAACCGAACTGGGTGTGAAGGATGCTGCACGGCTTGAAAAGTCGGAATTGATGTTCCGCATCATTGACGAACAGGCAGATGCCGTAGCCCAGTCGTCGGCTGACAAAGAGGAGAAGCCAACCCGCAAACGCACCCGTGTCAGCGTGAAGAACGTGGACAGAGTCTATTCCGCCACACAGACAAAGACCAAGAAAATTGACAAGAAGATGCAGGTGACGATGGACGACACCCTGTTTGGCAGCTTGACAAAGGAGGAGAAGGAAATGCTCACACCTGTAGCTGACGCAGAGGCTGCCAACGCAGAGGAACCCGCCGCAGAGACAAAGGCTGAAGCTCCCAAGAAGCGAAGCCGGAAGAAAAAGGACGAGGCTGAACCTGCCGCCGCGACCGAGACCCCACAGAAGCGGGGACGGAAGAAGAAAGCAGAGGCCGAAGCCGAGGAAACGCAACCTGTCGAAATGGAAACGACGGAGAACCCGACCACAAGTGAGCATGTCGCCGAGGCAAGCCTGACGGAGGATTTTTCCGTTCCCGAAGCTGCATATACGCCTGAGACGGAACACCCGCAGGAAGTTATCAGCAAGGGCTCGGCCCTGAATCCTTCGACGGAGGAAGGCGACTTCATCATCGTCGAAGACATTCCTGCCCTGGACGATGCGAACGAAAACCCGATGGACTTCTTCATTCACCACAAGGAGGAGTCACAGCCCACGTCTGCCGAAACCGTTGCAGAGGCACAAGAAGGCAAAAAAGCCGCCAAGGAAAAGCCCTACGACTTCGGCGACATCATCAAGGTGACGGGTGTGCTCGAAGTCATCGACAACTACGGTTTCCTCCGCAGCAGCGACTACAACTACCTGCCATCGCCCGACGACGTTTATGTCAACCTGCAACAAATCAAGCACTGGGGTTTGAAGATGGGCGACGTCGTCGAGGGATATGTGCGTCCGCCCCGGGATGGCGAGAAATTCTTCCCATTGGTGGATGTCCTGAAGATCAACGGCTGCGACCCACAGCAGGTGCGCAACCGCATCGCCTTCGAATTCCTCACGCCACTTTTCCCCGACCAGAAATTCCAACTGTGCAAGGGCGCAGGCGACAGCAAATCGTCCCGCGTAGTTGACCTCTTCTCCCCCATCGGTAAGGGGCAGCGTGCCCTGATTGTGGCACAGCCCAAGACGGGTAAGACCCTCCTGATGAAGGACATCGCCAACAGCATCGCCGCCAACCATCCCGAGGCTTACCTGATGATGCTGCTCATCGACGAGCGTCCCGAAGAGGTGACCGACATGGCCCGCACGGTAAATGCCGAAGTGATAGCCTCCACGTTCGACGCACCCGCTGAGAACCACGTGAAGATTGCCGGCATCGTCCTGGAGAAAGCCAAGCGCATGGTGGAATGCGGACACGACGTCGTCATCTTCCTCGATTCCATCACCCGCCTCGCACGTGCCTACAACACCGTCAGCCCAGCCAGTGGAAAAGTGCTTTCGGGTGGTGTCGATGCCAACGCCCTTCACAAGCCCAAGCGCTTCTTCGGTGCAGCCCGCAACATCGAGGGCGGCGGTTCGCTCACCATCATTGCCACCGCACTCATCGACACAGGTAGCAAGATGGACGAAGTCATCTTCGAGGAGTTCAAGGGAACCGGCAACATGGAACTGCAGCTTGACCGCCAGCTGGCCAACAAGCGCGTGTTCCCCGCCGTCAACCTCATTGCCTCATCTACCCGCCGCGACGACCTGCTGCAAGACCAGACCACACTCAACCGCATGTGGGTACTGCGCAAGCACATTGCCGACATGACGCCGCTTGAGGCCATGGACACCGTCATGAACTACCTGGAGAAGACCAAGAACAACGAGGAATTCCTCATCTCCATGAATGGATAGTTCCCCTGATACAATGAATAATTAATAATGAACAATGGCCCCCTCCTAACCTCGAAGTTAGGAGGGGGCTGTGTATTGTGGGCAGTGGGCTTCACTTTCCCTCACACAATTTCATGTATTCCTTCACGTCAGGATTATTGCGGAAATCCTCGGGGGCACGGCTGTAGATGTCGTCAATCTGCGGCGTGGTGTTCGGATAGCCGAAACGCTGATAAGTAGCGTTGCAAAGTTCCATGAACCAACTTACGCCCAGCACATTGTTGAAGTTGCTGACAATGAAATTCGTTTCCAGCTTATCCATCGACAGGCGCAAGTCAGCCTCCTCCTCGCCCAGGATGCGGAGGATGTCGTCGTGCTCGTAGCCTTCCAGAATCATCTGGCTCTCACGGCGTGGCAAATCGGTCAAGAGCATAATCAGCGAATCGCGGGAAGTCAGGAAAGCGTAAAGCTTGTCGTTGAGCGGCGTACCCTCCACCTTGATTGACTGGTTGGCCGAACTGACCCTTATCTCGCCGCCCTCCAACACAATGGGCAAGTGGAAATCGCCCATGTCAAGCGTGACACACATCACAGAGTCAACGCCGCCCGACATGGAGAACTGTCCGTGGACAATCTCACAGGAATCGACGGAAGTATCCTCCCCCCCCACCAACTGGGTGAGATAGACCATCTTTCCGTCGTAAACCGACTGCATCGACGTTCCTATGATGTTGTATTTGTCTGCACATGAACTGACCAGCAGCAACACGGCAGTAGTCAGCAGGGGCATGGCAGAAAAAAGTCGTTTCATTCTCTTTTTTACGCTTTTCGAAAACCCAAGTACAAGGGGAAAGACACGTCAATCCTCCACCCTCTCTTGTCCAAAACTTCGCAAAGATAGAGTTTAAGAGGGAGGTAACAAAGCATTTTAGCGTTTGTTAAGCGTTTGCAAACGTCTTTTAACCAATGTTGAGAGTTAAACCTGATTATCGCATCCTTGTTCCTTGTTAATTATTCATTTAAGTTTCGCAAGCTCAACTTTTTTGGAAGTTAAAGGGAAGTTAAAAAGAAGTTATCGCTCCGCTTGGAAGTTAAAAGGACGTA
>CAJONZ010000079.1 GCA_905236065.1 uncultured Bacteroidaceae bacterium
CTATCCACCATTGTTCTATCAGGACGCTGAAAGCGTCTCCGCTCCGTAACCGTAGGTCGGAACGACCTGCGGATGGGATGCAAAGAGGGACGCACCCTGGAGGGGTGCCCCGTCAACAGCATTGGGCGACCCTCTTAGGGTCGATGCGCTCTATCACCTGATAACCGGGGGTGCTCGCTACGCTCGTACCCTCGGTTACGGAGCGGTGACCGCGCTGCGGTCTTGGTGGTATTTTTACAGATAATCATAATAGAATATCAAAGGGCCAGGCGGAAACCCACGTGGTTGAAGCGGCGTCGCTGGTCGTACATGAAGCGGTTGGTCGTCCGGCAGTACCGGGGACTGCTGTCGTAGCCACCACCACGGATGACACGGAAGTTGCGGGAGGGCTTGGCCTGTGGCGTTGGCCTGTACCAGTCCTCACACCATTCCCAGACGTTTCCCGACATGTCGTACAGGTTGAGTTCGTTGGGCTTGAGCTGGGCGACGGGTTGATGGTCGGCACCGGGAATGTTGGAGAGGGTGTAGGCCACTTCGTCAATCTGGTTGCTGCCCGCATAGCGGTATCCCTTTGAATGTTTTCCACCCCGTGCGGCATATTCCCATTCGGCCTCGGTTGGCAGGCGGAAGTGCTGGCCAGTGAGGGCGTTGAGCTTGTCAATGAACTCCTTGCACATGTCGTAGGTGACGTATTCCACGGGCATGTTCTCTCCTTTGATTTTCGAGCGGTTCTTGGGCATCACGGCTTCCCACAGCTCCTGCGTGACTTCCGTCTCACCCATGTAGAAGTCTTTCAGCGACACTTTGTGACGAACCTCATCCTTGTCGGCCTCGGCATCGTGGGGCAAGGCTCCCATGGTGAAGGTGCCTCCCTCGACGTGTATCATCTTGAACGACACCCCTTTGACGTTGAAGCTTTTGCTTTCCTGTGCCTGAAGGATGGCGGGGGTAAGCAAGAGGGCTAACATAGCCACGGCCTTTTTGGGAAGCACAGGCAAGGATGCGGGGCCGACAGCCCACCATATCATCCTGAGCCAACAGAAGAAGTAGGTATAGACATCGAGCCAGTAGGTTTCGTGGATGTAATTATGAATCCATGGCGGACAGAGAATGTCGGTGGGCAGGATGCAGAAGTTGAAGACGAGCGACCAGAAGAGCACCCAGTCAAGCCAGGTGCGTCGGGGCCGCAACCAGAAAGCCATGGCGTAGAAGGGGAAGGCGATGATGTAGGTGTGGGTCTCGGGACAGTCGCTGAACAGAATCATGAATCCCGTCAGGACGGCCAATGCCTCCACGCGGAAACTGAAATCCTGCCAGCGTTTGTAGCGTAGGAAGAAGGCCACGCCCAAGAGGGCCAGGACGGAAAGCTGCACGATGCGGTAGTTGGGCAGCAGGAAGGGTTTGAGTCCCCGGGCAAAAAGGATGCCGATGAAGTCGGAGTCGCTGTGGTGGCTGCTAATCATGTTGAACATCTCCTGATAGAGCACGAAGACGTTGTCGAAGGCGGTGTTGAGGGCAGGCAGCAACAGGAAGAAGGCTCCGCAAAGGACGGCATAGCCCATGTTGCGCCACATTTTTGGGTAGCACAGCAGGATGCCCAGTTCGGCAGCTCCATAGATTTTTGTCGTGGCCGACAGCATGATGAGGAAGACGGCCCAGAAGCCTTTTCCCCGTTCCAGCAGGATGAAGGCAAAGAGGTAGATGTAGCTGACGATGAGGTTGTGCTGATAGCAGAATACGCTTTGCAGGACGACCGAGAGGAGAAAGAGGAATATCCAGTGCTTGTGCTTGTCGAGTTGTGAGGGCAACAGCCGGATGGCCAAGGCAAACAGGCAGTAGTTTCCGATGTTCCAGACGTAGGGCCCCAGCCACCACGGAAGGTAGAAGATGGGAGCAAAGACGACGCTGAAGACGGGTGAGTAAAGAAAGTAGATGCCGTGTGCCTGGACATATTCCATGCAATAGGGACTGAAACCCTCCCAGAACATGCGCGTGGAGTCCTGATAGTCAAAATAGTTGGTGTTTCGTCCACGAACCACTTCCAAGGTGGTGGCCAGCAATGCGATGGCCAATCCCAGACAGAACACACAGGTGGGATTGGAGAAAAACCATTGGATGCCGTTGATGAGCTTCTTCATGCCCTATATATTAATAGTGTCACTGACGATGAAGACAGGCCGTCCCTTGACTTGGTCGAAAATCTTGCCGATGTACAGGCCCAGGATGCCCAGCATGAACAGCAGCAGGCCGCCTACAAACCAGATGGAGAAGATGGTGGAGGTGTATCCGACGACTTCGTTGAGGCCGTAGAACTTGGCAAAGATGTTATAGACCGCCATGAGGAACGACAACCCCGACATCACCATGCCGAGCGTCACGGCAAGGTACAGGGGACGGTTGCTGTTGGAGATGATGGAGTTGTAGGAAAGCCTCAGCAGCCGGGCCAGGTTGTAGGAGCTTTTTCCCTCCAGCCGGTGGTCATGCAGCACATCGACCGTGCTTTTCTTGAAGCCTAACGTGTGAATCAGCTCTACGAACGAACGTGAATATTCGGGGATGCTGCAATACACTTTCACGATTTTCTGGCTGTAGATGCCAAACTCGGCCACGGCCTTGTCGGTGTCGAAACCGCTCAGGAAATCATACACTTTGTGGAAGATGGCCGACGACATGCGCTTCAGGAAGGTGTCGTCCCGCACCACACGCCGTGCGCTGACCACGTCGTAGCCCTCCAATGCCTTGCGGTACATGGCCGGCAGGTCTTCGGGCTTGTTCTGCAGGTCGCAGTCAATCACGGCCACGTAGTCTCCCTTGGCGTAAGAGAGTCCGGCGGTGATGGCGTATGGCTGGCCGAAATTCCGGCTCAGGTTGATTCCCTTCACTTTCTTGTCGTTGGCACAGATGGCTGCAATCTTCGCCCATGAGCCGTCCGGCGAACAATCGTTCACCAGTACAATCTCGTAGTCGTCGGTCAAAGGCTGGATGGCAGCGTGAATGCGCTTGACCAGTTCGTCAAGCATTGCCTCTCCGCGATAGACGGGAGATACTATTGATAAATCCATAATTTGCAATTTGTGGGCAAAGTTACGAGAAAAATCTCAATTTCGACGGTTTGGCCCCAAAATATTTTTTTAGTCACACAGAAACCACAGAGATGCACAGAAAATTTCTGTGGCTTTCCGTTGTTTCTGTGAGACTTTTGCTAAAGAGCCAAAGAGTTTCCATCGGCGTCACACGCCGACGCTCCTTTCCCTCCTTTCCTCCTTAGACTTTTTTATGGCTACGGAGCCAAGGAGCCTGAGGAGAGCTTCGCCATGCGAAGCCTTTTCTGCGGGAAAACTTTTTTATGATTATCCGCGAACACACCCATTGCGCTCATACCCAAGGCGATGCCTTGGGCTATGTGCTTTCTGGCCTTTCAGGCCGTTGATGGTACAATTACGGATAGTCCTATAAAAAAATTACACTGCAAAAATTCGCTATTTTTTTAGGCTCACCCATCATTTGGCTTGGTTTCTGGCAGTATGCAGGACTTTTCCCACGATGACGCAGAACTCTATTCGTCAGTAGAGTTCTGCGTGAAATCGAGTAGAGTACTGCGTCATCTCCGATAGAGTTCTGCGTGATTTTAGCGTTTTATTATTTCTACGGAGCCAAGGAGGAAAAGGAGTGCTTCGCCATGCGAAGTCCTTTCTGCGATTTCTGCCCTTTCTGCGGGACTTAAAAAAAACGTCTCACAGAAATCACGGAAAGCCACAGAAATTTCTGTGCATCTCTGTGATTTCTGTGTGACTGAAAAAAATGTTCCGCAGAAAGGGCAGAAAGTGCTTCGCTTGCGAAGCCCTCCTTATCTCCTTGGCTCCGTAGAGAATCAGAAAAATTGTTACGCAGAAAGAGGACGATTGCGGATAGTCATGAAAAGGCTTATGTCTGCCAGAGGAACACTTTGCGGGTGAAACAGGAAAGTTTTTGGGGTTTGCTTTGGTGGTTTGGCGGAAGTGGCGTAATTTTGCAGGGAAAATAGAGCCCCCTGTACCTTTGCCCAGCAAACCCAACAGGGAGGGCTTACTCGTAAAATCTTCCGATGATATTCGCACGTGATAAAAGTCAGATGTGCAACAACCTGTTGCAGTATGCACATGTCTATGCGTGGGGCCGTGAGCATGGTCGCACGGTGATTTCCATGCGTTTCAGCTACAAATACCCGTACTTTCACATTTGCCATACACGCCTTACGAGTTTTCCGCTCTACCTGTATGCCAAGTACATGGCCGCCTTGGGTCTGCTGCCAACGGCCAGTTTCAAGCGGGCGGACTGTGACCATGCGCAGTTGGAGAAGATGATGCTCACCCACCGGCATATCGTCGTCAGTGGGTGGAATGTCCGTTTCTACGACCTGTTCCTGAAGTATCGCAGCGAAATCTGTGACCTGTTCCGAATCCTTCCCCAATACACCGAGCCGGTGCGCCGCCAGATGCAGACGGCGGAGAAAGGTGCTGAGGCTTCCACCCTGCTCCGGCTGGGGGTACACATTCGTCGGGGCGACTATGCCCAGTGGCTGGATGGCCGTTATTTCTATGATAACGAAACTTATATCCGCCACATCAACCGCTTTGCGGAGTTGCATCCGCAGGCCGACATCCACGTTTATCTTTCCACCAACGACCCTTCGGTGCGGGTCGCCGACTATCAGGCGCATTGTCCCCATGTTTGCATCCATCATTTGCAGGGCAACGCACCTGGCGACCTCTTCATGCTCTCCCGTTGCCACTACCTCATCGGCCCGCCCAGCACTTTTTCCCTGGTCGCCGCCATGTACGAGGACATTCCTCTCTACCGCATGGACACGGCCAACGCCGAAGCGATGACTCCCGACAGCTTCAAACGTTTTGACTATTGGTTCAGAAGAATTATTTAATAGGGAGTTAAAGGGATATGATTATCCGCAAAACACGACCTATTTTTTTGAACCACAGATTTCAGAGTAATCAGAATACTCAGAATACTCAGAATACTCAGAATAATCTGAGAAATCAGAGAAATCTGTGGTTGGAATGCTTTAACTTCTTTCCATTCCCTTTAGGCGTTAGAGCTTCTTTTTCACAAAGATGAAACGGAGGATGGTGAACTGCACGAGCATGGCCACAAGCATGACGAGCGGGGGAGCCACGAGGCGGTGGACGCCGAGGTAGAGGAAGAGGTTGAAGAGGGCGATGTGGAGCAGGTAGTTGAGACTGTGGCTGCCGGCAAAGCCAAAGAAGTTCTTCCACGTGGGGCGGGTGCGGAAGGTGAAATAGTTGGTAGCCAGAAAATTGCCGATGAAACTGAGGATGTAGCCTGCGGTGTAGGCTATGTTCAGGTCAATCCAGAATTGGAGCAGGTAGTAGATGCCGTAGTGAACAGCGGCGGAGAGGGTGCCGATGATGCAGAACCGGAGGAACTGCACAAAGGCGGGACGGGAACCTATTTCTATGATTTTTTCGGCTATCTTCATGCTTTGCTTTTATGGGATTACCAACTGTCAATGTCGTCGTAGAGTTTCTGCAAGTAGGCTTTGGCGCGGAGGGTGAGCGTGTCGCTGTATGCGCTGCCGTCGGAAAGGGTCTGCTCGGAGGTGTTGTCGTAGAGGATGAAGCTGCGTTCGTCCACCATGCCCATGGCGTCGGGGAAGGTGAAGAAGGCGAAATGGGGGATGGAAGGGTCGAGCAGGTCTTTGGAGTAAAGAAATTCGCTGTGGTCGATGTTCAGCAGGCCTAACAGGGTGGCGGCAATGTCGTTCTGACTGCCGATGGTACCGATGTTTTCATGCAGCCGGATGGCACCGCCCGTGAGGATGAGGGGAATCTCGTAGCGCCAAAGTTGATAGTTGTCGATGACGGCAGGATAGGCACCGAGGTGGTCGGGCACGAGGAGGACGAGCGTCTTCGACCAATCGGGTCGGGTGCGCAGGCTGTGGATAAAGGCACCGACACAGCTGTCGGTGTAGGCAAAGGCGTTGAGTTCTTCCTCCCGGAAACCGCTTTGGTAGGGCACGTCGAAGGGTTCGTGGCTGCTGAGTGTCATGATGGCCTTGAAGTAGGGGGCATGGGACGTGGGCAGTGACTGGAGGTCGGAGGCGACCCGCGAGAAGACGTGCTCATCGTGTACGCCCCATTTGCTGGTGCGCAGATGGGACGGGAAATCGTCCTCGGAAACGACCCGCTGGAAGCCGGCCCCGACAAGGTAGGACTGCATGTTGCTGAAATCGGTGTCGCCGCCGTAGTAGAAGGTGGTCTGATAGCCGTTGCGGCCCAAGGTGCGGGCCAGCGAGCAGATGCGATTGGTTTTCTGGGGCATGTCCATCAGGCTCATGGAGGGTTGGGCGGGGATGCCGCTCAGGATGCTGACGATGGCGCGGTCGGTGCGGAAGCTGTTGGCATAGAAGCGGCTGAAAAACAGTCCCTGACGGGAAAGGCTGTCGAGGCAGGGCGTTACGCCATGGAGGCCGGCCTTTCCGCCGTCCATAATGTAGCTGGAAAAACCTTCCAACATGATGAGGATGACGTTAATGTCGCTTCGTGTGGTGGCCAGTTTAAGTCCCTCAGAGCGCAGGTGGGTGTCGGTCAATGCCGCAAAAAGGTGGTTGGCCTTGTCGGCATCCATGAAGCGGTAGCGGGTGCCAATCTCCTCGTGATGCAAGGCGGATTCCACGAAACTGAAGACGGGATTGACCGCTGCATGGTTGACGGCCATGTTACTGGAGAAATAGACGCTGCCCGTGTGGTTGGTGCCTGTGCCGAAGCCGCCACGGATGGGGATAATCAGGGCGGCAGTGAGTAGCAAGAGGAGCAGGGAGACGACGGCTTTGCCGGCAAAGCTCTTCTTGGAGACGGGGGTGGTGCCTTTATTATATAATAAGGTTGAAAACGGTTTGGCGATGGCCCAGCTCGTCAGGATGACGGCCAGGATGGCCGACAGGATGGTGAGGAGTCCGGCACTGGCGAAGGCATCGGCAGGGGAGGTGCGCAGATAGAGCAGGGGAGTGGTGTCGAGGGGAAAGCCCCAGTAGCCGTAGAGGGCGATGTTGCTGACAAAAGCCAAGGACAGGATGACGGCCACAAAGATGAAATAGCCCTTCCAAAGACCTGAGAGCCAGGAAGAACGGGGTAACCATGTCGCTACGACAAGCAGGAGCCCTGGAAGTAGGGTGAGGTAGCCGGCGATGGCGAGGTCGAGGCGGAGTCCGTGGACGAGGATGCTCAAGAGTTCGCTGGCTGTGGCCTCGGCCAGTGCGCTGTGTTGCACGGCCATGAAAGGGAGTTTGCTCAGTACGCCAATGAGAGTCCACAGGACGTAGATGAGGAGTAGTTTTTGGGCTTTTTTCATGTGTTGAGGGGCAGGTCAGAACAGGTCGAGACCCGTGATTTTGTTGATGCGCCGCTTGAGTTTCAGTTTCTTATCCGTGCGTCGGAGGTCGGTCTGCCGGAGGGCGTTGATTTCGTCTTGCAGCGAGAGGCCCTGACAGTAGGAGCGGGTGAAGAACTGGGCGATGTATTTGTACCACATCTGTTTTTCGTGCCAATAGTGTCCAATGTACGGGCTGGCGGGAATGAGCTGCCGGGCCTGGCGTTGCAGGGTGATGCTGAGTGAATATTGTTCAACGACGATGGGTTCCACGTTCTCGCGGAGCATCCCGTCGCAGATGTTCAGGGCTTGGTCGATCACGCGGTGGAGCATCGTCTGTGGAATGGCTACGACGCCTGCGTTCCACATGTGCAGGTGCTCCTCGATGGTGATGCCGTCGTAGGTGCGGCCCTGCGTCTGCTCCCACATTTGGCGGGACTTGCCAGGCATTTGGCTGATGCTTCCCTCGTCCTTGTGCATGAGGGCAATGCCGGCGTCGAGTTTGCCTTTGAGGTCGGAAAGTTTGCCGAAGAGAAAGGTGTCTCCATCCAAATACATGACGTGTCGCGTGTCGTCTTCCTCAATCACCCGCTTGATGGCCATCATCTTTACCCTCCAAAAGAAGTTCTCCGTCCCTTTCCATGCGGCAATGTCCTGCTGGCTGAGAGGGATGACCTTGGTCTGGGGCAGTCCGGCATAGAGCTGCGGGCTGTCGGTGACGACGTAGAGGGTGTCGTCGGCCCCGGCTTGAGCCAGGATGGTTCGCAGTGAGAACTTTACCTGCATGTGGATGAGGCAGGAGTTTCCGATGACGAAGTAGATGATGTTCATGGGTGAATTTTTGAGTTCTTAATGGATTTGTGACGGTACGATGTGCAAAATTACGATTTTTTCCTTGTGAGGCAAGTAGATGTGGGAAGAAAAGTGTGGAGAGGGGCGATATTTTCTTTCTTTCCGGCGCTTGGACAGGTTTTTCGCACGGCTGCAAAGAGGTGCTCGGCGGCCTGCTCCGCCTCTTTTTTTCTGCGGTTTTTGACAACTGCACATTGCAACTTATTTGTCCGATGGCGGGGTTAGGTTTTCAAAGCGTCACTTTTAGCACATTTTAAGTTTGATTTTTGCTGTGAAAATGAAAACATTTTACTAACTTTGCAGTTGATTAGGTAGAAAGAGTGTGTTTTTCCCGAAGTCTCGATGATATTATAACTCATTATATTTCTAAAAACTCAAAATTACTATGGCATTAGATTTGACAAAGTATGGCATCACAGGCAGTACGGTGATTGCCCACAATCCTTCCTACGAGGAACTTTACAAGGCTGAAATCAATCCTGCACTCGAAGGTTACGAGAAGGGTCAGGAAACTGAACTTGGCGCAGTGAACGTGATGACTGGTATCTTCACAGGTCGTTCACCTAAGGACAAGTACATCGTTGACGATGCACAGAGCCACGACAAGGTTTGGTGGACTACTGAAGGTTACAAGAACGACAACCACCCCATGAGCGAAGAAGTTTGGGGCAAGGTGAAGGAAATCGCACTGAAGGAGCTCTCAAACAAGCAGCTTTATGTGGTTGACGCATTCTGCGGTGCCAACAAGGCTACTCGTCTTGCAGTACGTTTCATCGTGGAAGTTGCATGGCAGGCTCACTTTGTTGAGAACATGTTCATTCAGCCTACTGCTGAGGAACTGGCTGAGTTTGAGCCAAACTTTGTTATCTTTAACGCTTCAAAGGCAAAGGTTGAGAACTACAAGGAGCTGTATGTTGTTGACGCTTTCTGCGGTGCTAATGCTGCTACCCGTCTGCGCGTTCGCTTCATCGTTGAGGTTGCCTGGCAGGCTCACTTCGTAAAGAACATGTTCATCCAGCCCACCGCTGAGGAGCTGGAGAGCTTCGAG
>CAJONZ010000080.1 GCA_905236065.1 uncultured Bacteroidaceae bacterium
CGGTCCTTCCTTTCGATATGGGAAAAACTAAAGGATTTCTCTCTGCCATACAGCACCGAGAAATCCTAATGACCGATTTGGGATAAAAAGTGCCGACACGGTCAGAATCACTTCTTTTTGGTCGGCACAGTGGTAAATATGTAAGAATTGAATGAAAAAGCGCTTATGCATCGATGTTTGCGTAGGTGGCATTGCGTTCGATGAAATCACGACGTGGCCCAACGTCTTCGCCCATCAGCATGGAGAACGTATAGTCGGCTTCCGCAGCGTCCTCGATGGTTACCTGCTTCAGCAAGCGGGTTTCGGGATTCATGGTCGTCTCCCACAGTTGTTCGGGATTCATCTCACCAAGACCTTTGTATCGCTGCGTCTTGATACCGTTTTCGGAGCCGTCGCCGTATTTGTCGATGAACCGAAGGCGTGCGTTCTCGTCATAGCAATATTCGCTGATTTTTCCCTTTGTACATTTGTAGAGGGGTGGGGTAGCGATGAATAGGCGACCGTCGCGTAT
Source organism: uncultured Bacteroidaceae bacterium (assembly GCA_905236065.1). Classification (GTDB taxonomy): domain Bacteria; phylum Bacteroidota; class Bacteroidia; order Bacteroidales; family Bacteroidaceae; genus Minthosoma. The sequence goes on from CAJONZ010000080.1 coordinate 512, forward strand.
CAGTTGCGGCATGTAGCGGAAGAACAACGTCATCAACAACGTGTCGATGTGTGAACCATCGACATCGGCATCGGTCATGATGATGGTCTTGTAGTAGCGCAACTTGTCATAATTAGCCTCCTTGGAGTCTTCTTCCAGTCCGAAGCGAACACCTAAGGCCTGAATGATATTGTTCACTTCTTCATGCTCAAACGCCTTGTGCCACATGACACGCTCTACATTGAAGATTTTACCACGGATGGGCAGGATGGCTTGGAAGTGACGGTCACGCCCTTGCTTGGCGGAACCACCTGCAGAATCGCCCTCGACAATGAACATTTCGCAGTTTGCGGCATCCTTGTCTGAGCAGTCTGCCAACTTGCCAGGCAGGCCACCGCCCGTCATTGGGCTCTTGCGCTGTACACTTTCACGGGCTTTGCGGGCTGCCACACGGGCCGTTGCAGCCAGAACAACTTTGTCAACAATCAGTTTGGCCTCCTTGGGATGTTCTTCCAAATAGGCGCCCAAAGCCTCGCCAACTGCTTGTTGCACGGCACCAGCCACTTCACTGTTGCCCAGCTTGGTCTTGGTCTGTCCTTCAAACTGCGGCTCAGCAACCTTGACGGAGATGACGGCGGTCAATCCTTCGCGGAAGTCTTCACCCGAGATCTCGATGTGGTTTTTCTCCAGTTTCTCCGTCACTTTGTTGTCGTCGGCATATTTCTTTAGGACACGTGTCAACGCCGTGCGGAAACCTTGCAGGTGAGTACCACCCTCTATGGTGTTGATATTGTTTACGTATGAGTGTAGGTTCTCTGAGTAGGAAGTGTTGTACATGATGGCCACCTCAATCGGCGTGTCGTTCTTCTCGGTGTTGATGTAAACGACGTCGTCAAACAGGTGGGTACGTGTGGAGTCGATATAACGCACAAAATCTTTCAGGCCTCCCTTGCTGTAGAAAATCTCTTTGCGCTCTCCTTCGATTCCAAGCGCTGCATTCATATCCAGTCGCTTATCCGTCAAGGTGATGGTGATACCCGCGTTCAGGTAAGCCAATTCACGCATACGGTTGGCCAGAATATCATATTTATAAGTGGTGGTAATGAAAATGCTTTTGTCGGGCCAGAACTGTTGACGGGTGCCTCGTAAGTCCGTTTCGCCCACGACCTTCACATCGTAGAGTGGCTTGCCCTTCTCATATTCCTGCTGATAGATTTTTCCGTCGCGGAACACTTGGGAGAGCATACGGGTGGAAAGTGCATTCACACAACTTACGCCAACGCCGTGCAGACCACCGGAAACCTTATAAGAGCCTTTGTCAAACTTACCTCCGGCGTGAAGCACGGTCATGACAACTTCCAAGGCGGAGCGATGCTCCTTTTCGTGCATGTCAACAGGGATACCACGTCCGTTATCCTGAACCGTGATGGAGTTGTCTTCGTTGATAGTTACTTCTATATGAGTACAGAAACCCGCGAGTGCCTCGTCGATGGAGTTGTCAACCGTTTCGTACACCAAGTGGTGCAAACCCTTCTCGCTGATGTCGCCAATATACATGGCCGGGCGCTTGCGAACGGCTTCCAAGCCTTCAAGCACGGTGATGTTACTGGCTGAATAATTTTCTGCGTTGTTTGTTATCTCATCCATTGTTTTAGTAGGTTCTCTTAAATCGCTACAAAGGTACAAAAAAATGGGGATATTACAAAAGAAAACGCACAAAAAAAGCGGGGCAATTAATGCCTCGCTCTTGTTCTTGCTTTAGCAAAACTTTTTGCGGTTCTGCCTCCTTTTTATGTCAAGGGAATTTGTGCCCCGATTATGCTTTTTTTGCAATCAATTTTGCAGCACCAGACTTCAGGTTTGCGGCCTTCTTCCAGTGGATAATGTTCTGCTTGGCCAGTTTGTCAAGCATCTTCTGCAATGTTGGGAACATTTCGATAGCCTCTTCCTTAGACTTTGTTTCACGGAATTTCTTCAGCGTATTACGCATCGTTTTTGCGTAGTAACGGTTGTGCGCTTTGCGAGTTTCGTTCTGACGAATTCTCTTCAGACAAGATTTGTGGTTTGCCATTTGTTTTTGAGTTTTGTAAGTTGTTAAATAAATGTGTTGTGGAAGTACGATGTGGTATGGCTTGTGACCTCGCACCCCTCTTCCCGAAATAAAAGGGCTGACTTCTGTCTTGCCCTTTCATTGGTAGTCCCTAGGAGAGTCGAACTCCTCTTTAGAGAATGAAAATCTCTCGTCCTAACCGATAGACGAAGGGACCAACCTGTAGCTTCCGCCAAGCAAACTCGGTCGTTTGCGGGTGCAAAGGTACGAACTTTTTGCATATTGCCAAAAATTTTCATTACTTTTTTCCGCTGAGTCTATGGATTTTGCTACTTTTGCAATGAAAAAGAGAGGAATACTCCTGCCCGTTGTTTCATGGGGTGTTCAAAAAAGTCTCATTCTCTGATGGAAACCATCCGTGGAATTGTACTGCGAACGGTGAAGTATGGGGACAATGCACTCATCCTCGACCTCTTCACGGAACGTTACGGACGCATGTCGTTCGTGACCAAAATCTCCCGTGCCCGCCGCTCACCCATGTCCGTGGCCTTCTGGCAACCACTATCCATGGTGGAGTTTCAGGCCGAGGTGCGTCCCACGGTCACCTTGCCACGTCCTCGCGATGTCCGCTTCTACTACAACTACCTCCACCTCCCCTTTTCGCCGGTGAAATCCACCATCGCCATCTTTCTGGCCGATTTCCTTTCCGCTGCTCTTCGCGAGGAGAAGGCGAACGCCCCTTTGTATGGCTACATTGAGAAGTCCTTGCAGTGGTTTGATGAGGCTCGCTTTCCCACGGCCATTGCCAACTTCCATTTGGTGTTCCTGATGCACATGTCCCGTTTCATTGGCATCTATCCGAATCTTGACAATCCCGCTCCCTTTTTCGACCTGATGTCAGGCACCTACCAATACTTACAGCCGTACCATACTCACTACATCAAGGGGGCGGAGGCTGCTGCCCTTCCCCTGCTTTTCCGCCTGAATTATTTCACGGCTCATCTCCTGAAGCTGTCTTCGGCCCAGCGTTGTCGCATCCTGGAGGTGCTGAACACTTACTATCGCATCCACCTGCCCAATTTCCCTGAACTGAAATCCTTTGAAGTTCTCCACGAGGTCTTTTCCTGACTTCATTCTTTATTTTTCCATTTCCTCCTTATTATTAATAATGTAAAAAATCTTTGAGTTGAGCCATGAATCAGGAAAAAATCCCTTACCTTTGCAATCACAAAATAAAAAGAATCGAAATGAAACAGAAGTTTTTGGCTTTTCTCTCAGCCCTTTTCATGGCAACCCACTTGTTTGCCCAGAATATTTTTATCAACGAAATCATGGCAAGCAACGTGGATGTATTCATTGACCCCTCCTACAATTATGGTTCCTGGATTGAATTATACAATGCCGGAACGGAAGACTACAGCCTCGACGGACTGTATGTCACCGACGATTCGCTCAACCTCAAGCAGTTTCGCCTGAATGGTGAGCCGTGGGACATGTATGTTCCTTCAAAGGGCTACAAGGTGATTTACTTCGACCATCACGACCTTTATACGCCCAGTCAGGTGAATTTCAAACTGAATTATTCAGGTGGTACCATTTACTTGACTGATGGTGAAAACATCATCGTCCGTGAGACTTATCCCCAGTCCATTGGCCGTACTTCCTATGCCCGCCGGTCAAATGGCGGTTCGCTTTGGGGCATTACTTACACCCCGACTCCCGGAGAGAGTAATGTCGGTTCAAAATTTGCCACTCGCCAGCTCCCCACTCCTGTTTTTGACGTGGACTCCGCCTTTGTCAGTGCCGGTCAAAAGCTGAACATCACCTGTCCCACCACGGGCACGACCATCTACTTCACGACGGATGGCACTGCCCCCACACCGGAAAACGGCAGGACCTACTCGGGTACCCTTTCCATCGACGGCAACGTCTCTGTCCGTGCTCGGGCCTACAAATCGGGCTACCTGCCCAGCGAGGTGGCTACCCGCACATTCATTACCGACGGCACTCGATACCCTTTCCCCATTATTGCCGTTTCCACGGACATAGAGCACCTCAACAGCTATGAAATCGGTATTTTCACACAGGGCTGGAATGGTCGTCCGGGCAACGGTGTACGCTGGAACTGCAACTGGAATATGGACTGGGATCGCCCTGTCAACTTTGAATATATCCTTCCTTCGGGCGAGTATGCCCTCAACCAGGAGGTTGACATGTCGATGTGCGGCGGTTGGAGCCGTGCCTGGACACCTCACTCCTTCAAACTCAAGGCTGCCAAATACTACTTGGGCAAGAACAGCTTCGACTACGACTTCTTCCCCGAATCAAAGCCCGGGTTGAAACAGCGTGTACTCCAAATTCGCAACGGTGGCAACGACACTTCCTGTCGCATCAAGGATGCCGCTTTGCAAGAGATTGTCCGTCGCTCCGGCCTCTACGTCGATGGGCAGGCTTGGAAACCCGTACATGTGTTTTTCAACGGCGGCTACTACACCGTGTTGAACATGCGCGAACCCAACAATAAGCGCTATGCACAGACCCATTACGACATCGACCCTGACTTCATGGACCTGTTTGAGATAGGTCCCGACTCAGGCTATGTGCAAATGGTCGGCACGGGCGACAAGTTCGAGGAGTTGTACGAACTTTCGGCTTATGCTGCCGATTCTGCCACCTATGCCCAAATCTGTGAGATGGTTGATATCGATGAGTACATCAACTACATGGCCGTACAGTTCTATCTGGGGAACACTGATTGGCCGCAGAACAACGTGAAGGGATTCCGCGACACAAACGACGGAAAGTTCCACTTCGTCCTCTTTGACCTCGACTTCGCCTTTCATGCTGAAAACACCTCGCCTTTCAACACCTTCGCAAGCAAGGAAACTTACCGCTTCAACGAACTCTACGGGAAGCGAACCTATTACTACGACGAGGATTTGGAAGATTGGGTTGAAGGCTACATCACCCCTTGGCACGACGGCGATCGCATCACTCAGCACATCAAGTTCGTGACTATCTTCCAGCAAATGCTGGAGAACGAGCAGTTCCGTCGTCAGTTCATTGACACTTATTGCATCGTCGGCGGCTCCATCTTCACCCCCGAACGTGTCAAGGAAATCGTGAACGAAATGTCCATCACCCTCAACACTGGTATGAAGTTGACAGGTGAAAGCAGTACGCAGTCGGCCAACGAACTCATATCTACCATGACAGCCTCCCGCCAGACGACCATGATTAACCACCTGAAAAATTATTCCCGCATGGACTTGAAATCCGCAAAGACCTTCACGCTCAACCTCTCCTCTTACGTCCGCACGGAAGAAGGCAAGCAGGTGCCTCTCGACGGTGCTGGCATCTTCATCAACGACCTGGCTCTGCCGACGGGTAAAATCAAGGGAAAAGTCTTCTCCCCTGCCCATGTCCGTGCCGTGGCACCAGTGGGCTATAAATTTGAAGGGTGGACCGACCTACTCGGAAAAACCATCAAATTCCCGGAAGAGGAGTTCGATGTGCCTACCAACAGCACGACCCTCTCGCTTCGTGCCACTTGGGTGAAGATGACCGATGAGGAAATGCGGACAGCCGGGCTTTCCACCTCGCCCGTCGTTGTCAATGAGCTTTCAGCCGACAATGCCATCTACGTGAATGACTATTTCAAGAAGGACGACTGGATTGAACTCTACAACACCACTGACACCGACATCGACCTGGCCGGCTACTACCTCACCGACAATGTGGCAAAGCCTCAGAAGTATCAGATACCGACCGACGACCCGCAACTCAACACCATCATTCCCGCCCACGGCTACAAGCAAATCTGGTGTGACAAGCGCATCAATATTGGCTCGGCCATCCATGCCAACTTCAAACTGGCCAAAGAGGGTGGCACCGTCATGCTTTCCAAGTATGATGAAAGTGGCAATCTCCTGCACATGGATTCCCTCCACTACGTTGCCCACAATTCCCTCCAGTCCTTCGGTCGCTATCCTGATGCCGCCGCCGACACCTACCTCATGGAACGTCCTTCCTATCTCTTGGCCAACGTCCATACCCATTCTTCCGTCCTCTACAAGACGACCGCTCCCCTGCGTGGCGACCTCAACGGCGACGGAAAAATCACCATCGCCGACATCACCCTGTTGATTGCCAATCTCCGTGGCACAGCCTCACCTGCCGCAGCCCTTTCCGACTGCGACCTCAACGGCGACGGCTTCCTCACCTCTGCCGACGTGGCCGGGCTGATACGAATCTATCTGCAAAGCCGCTAATTCTCTAATCTACAATCCCATCATTGTAAATATAAACAAAAAAAGGCCTGTACGGTTCATAAAAACAGTACAGGCCTCTTTTGTTTGTTCGTTTGCGAACAATGATTGTTTTCTTTTTTATTTCGGTCGTGTCTGTCCGTTGCCTTTGATAATCCATTTGTAGGTGGTGATTTCCTCAAGGGCCATGGGGCCACGCGCATGGAGTTTCTGGGTGGAAATGCCTATCTCTGCGCCGAGACCAAACTGGGCACCATCGGTGAAGCTGGTGGGGGCGTTGTGATAGACGCAGGCTGCATCGACGGCCCGGAGGAAGCGGGTTGCCACGTCGGCGTCTTCGGTGATGATGCTCTCGGAGTGTCCGGAACCGAACTGACGGATGTGGCGCAGGGCCTCGTCGAGGGTTGCCACGGTCTTGATAGCCATGGTGTAGGCTTGGAACTCAGTACCGTAGGTCGCTTCCGTGGCAGGCTTGAGCAGCTCGGCAGGGTAGTGGCCTGTGAGTGCGGCGAGGGCGGGAGCATCGGCGTAAATGAGTACGTTGCTGTCTTTCAAGGGGGCACAGATGGCTGGAAGGTCGCTGAGGCGGTCTTCGTGGATGATGGTGCAGTCGAGGGCGTTGCAGACGCTGACCCGACGGGTTTTGGCGTTGTTGATGATGCGGGCACCTTTTTCAAGGTCGCCTGCTTTGTCAAAGTAGGCATGGCAGACGCCGGCGCCCGTTTCGATGACGGGTACGGTGGCCTCCTGACGGACAAAGTCGATGAGGCGTTTGCTGCCGCGTGGAATAACCAAATCGACGTAGCCATTGGCATGGAGCAGGGCGGCAGTGGCTTCGTGGGTGGCGGGCAGGAGTTCAATGACGTGCTCGTTGATGCCGAAGCGTTTTAACACCTCTTTAATGATAGAGACGATGGCACGGTTGGAGTCGTCGGCATCTTTGCCACCTTTCAGAATGCAGGCATTTCCGCTTTTGAGACAAAGCGAGAAGACGTCGAAAGTGACGTTGGGGCGTGCCTCATAGACGATACCGATGACGCCGAAGGGCACGGAGATGCGTGTCAACTCCAGTCCGTTGGGCAGGATGTGATGTTTCAGGATGCGGCCCAGGGGAGAGGGCAAAGTACTCACCTTACGGGTATCGGCAGCGATGCCTTCGATGCGTTCGGGGGTGAGTTTCAGCCGGTCGTACATGGGGCTGGCAGCATCCATACGGGCCAGGTCGCTGGCGTTGGCAGCCAGGATGGCGGGTGTCTGCTGGAGGGCAGCGTCGGCCACGGCGTTCAGAACTTGGTTGATGGTCTCGTTGGAAAGGAGTGCAAGGTCGAGCGAGGCATCCTTGACACTTTGGAAGAGGTCGTTTAGCATAAAAATTCGGTACAGGGGGTGTTGTCCCGGTCGGTCATAAGCCGAACGAGAATATTTTCACGTTTGCCATTGGCGATGATGACGCTGATGCCTTTTGCGGCGGTCTGGGTGGCCACGGACGATTTGGACTGCATTCCGCCCCGTCCGGCACTGGACTTCGACTCCTGGATGTAGTCGCTGAGGTCCTTTCCAGGCTTGACGATGCTGATGAGGCGCGACTCAGGGTCGGTTGGCTTTCCGGTGAAGATGCCGTCGATGTTGCTCAGGATGATGAGTGCCTGTGAGCGGGTCATCTCAGCGATGAGGCCGGAGAGTTCGTCGTTGTCGGTGAACATGAGTTCGGTGATAGAGACGGTATCGTTCTCGTTGACAATGGGGAGGACGCCGTTTTCCAGCATGACTCGCATACAGTTTTCCTGGTTCTTTCGGTGTTCACTGTCGGAGAAATTCTCTTTGGTGGTGAGCACCTGTCCGACGGAGATGCCGTATTCGCGGAACAACTCGAAGTAGCGGTTGATGAGTTTGGCCTGTCCCACGGCGGAGAACAGTTGCCGCTGGTCAACGGTGTCGAGGTTGTGTTGGATGTGTTTCAGTTCGCTGCGTCCGCTGGCCACGGCACCCGAGGAGACGAGGATGATTTCATGTCCTTGATGGCGAAGTTCCGCAATCTGGTCAACGAGGGCGGACATACGGGTTACGTCGAGGGAGCCGTCGTTGCGGGTCAGTACGTTGCTGCCTATTTTGATGGTGAGTCGCATCTTTGTTTCGTTTATTTTATTTTCAATTTTCAAATACTCCTTATCCGCCGATTTTTACATTTAGATGGTGTGAACGAAAAATCTCCAAGGCGTGTTGTTGCAGGGTTTCGTCGGGAGCCTCCATGCGAATGTTTCGGGGATTGTAGGTCGTGCCCATGCGGGCGTGTTTTCCCTTGCCTACATCGTGATAGACCAGCAGGTTGACCATTTCGGGCGGTGTGGGCAGGGAGGTGATGAACTGGGCGCTTGCTTGCAGGTTCTCGTCGTCGGCATTGATGCCCACAATCAGCGGAATGCGTATCCAGTAGGGATGGGCCGATTCGCTGACCAGACGGATGTTACGCAGGATGGGCTCGTTGGGTACGCCGGTGTATTGCTTGTGCAGGGCGTTGTTCATGAGTTTCAGGTCAATGAGCAGCAGTTCGCAACGCTCCATCGTTTGCCGGACGATATCCTCGCTGGCGAACAACGTGGTATCGACAGTGCGGTGAAAATGGCGCCGCCCCAGTTCGTCGAGCAAGGTGCGCAGATAGTCTGCATGCATCAGTGGCTCGCCGCCACAGAGGGTTACTCCGCCGCCGGAGTCTTCCATCACCTTCCGTTCCTTCTCCACCACCTTCATCAGTTCGTCCAAGTCCCACTCTTTGCCAGCCATTTCCAGGGCGAGAGTGGGGCACTCGTCGGTGCATTTTCCGCAAAGGATGCAGTTGCCCAGGTCTTTGATGCCGTCGGCGGTAAGCTGTAGGTTGTGTTGCGGGCAAACCTCCACACAACTCTGACAACCAATGCATTTCTTCTTGGTGTAGAGCTTCACGGGCTTCTCGCCGAGTCCCTCTGGGTTGTGGCACCATACGCAACGCAATGGACAGCCCTTCAGGAAAAGGGTTGTGCGAATGCCGGGCCCATCGTTGATGGCAAAGCGTTTGATGTCGAAAATCAGACTCATAACGGTGCTTATTTTGCGGCAAAGGTACGGAATAAAAGGGAAAAGTTAAAAGCTAAAAGTGAAAAAATTGCTGCCGCCATGAAAGTTGAAAGTGAAAAGTTGGAAATGGAAAGTGAAAAATTGCGATTTTTTTGTGGATGGTTGCCATTTAATCCTTATCTTTGCACACTTGACAGATGCAGATAATACCTTGATTAATAAATAACGATGAAAAAAACATTCTTTTATGGGTTGGCAGCCTTGATGGCGATGCCCTGTTTTGCGGAAAAAAAATCGGAGAACAAAGTGCCTACGGAGGCTGAAATGGGCGCATACGTCATGGTCTATCACAAAGACTGCGACCATGGTTTGCACATGGCGGTGAGCTACGACAGCTACAACTGGACTTCCCTGAACGATGACAAGCCATTGATTGCCGGCGACACGATTGCCGTGCAGAAAGGCATCCGAGACCCCCACATCTTCCGGGGCCCTGATGGTGGTTTCTATTTGGCAATGACCGACTTACATATTTTTGCCCAGCGTGAGGCCGCCGACCGTGCTGGCTATAAAGACGCTCCGGCTTATCGCACGACGGAGTGGGAACGTGACGGTCGTCTGTACGGATGGGGTAACAACCGTGGGTTGGTGCTGATGAAGTCCTTCGACCTGATTCATTGGACACGCACCAACCTCGATTTTTCTGCACTGACTTGTCCGACGGGCATCACCGATATGCACGGAAATCCTGTGCCCTGGAGTGAAGTCGGCTGTGTGTGGGCACCAGAGACGGTGTATGACTACGAAGCCGGGCACCTGCTGGTTCACTTCACCATTCGTATGCGAACCGGTGTGAACATGATATATTATATGTACGTGAACGACGACTTCACCCAAATGATTAGCGAGCCGAAGCTCTTGTTTGAGGCTCCACACAATGAAAACGGTGTGCCGCGCTACACTGTCATCGACTCCGACATCATTAAGGTTGGCGACACCTACCATCTTTTCTATGTCTCCCATGAGAAGACGGCGACCGTGAAACATGCCACCAGTCAATGCATCACGGGGCCTTATGTTCAGGACGATTTGTACAACGACGGTGAGAAGCAGGGCCACGAGGCTCCCAACTGTTGGAAACGACTGGGGCAGGACAAGTGGGTCGTGATGTTCGACAACTACAGCCGCCGTCCGCACAATTTCGGTTTTGTGGAGACGACCGACTTCAAGACTTTCAACATGATAGGCTATTTCGATGCCGAGAACAGTCCGATGAAACGGGCTAACTTCTCTGAGCAGAAACATGCAGCCGTGGCTCCGCTTACGGTGAAAGAGGCAAAAGCCCTGGAGAAATATTGGAAGAAGAAAAAAACTAACAAATAAGAATATGAAGAAACTATTTTTTGCCCTCCAGTTGCTTCTGGCATCGACCTGTCTGTGTGCCCAGTCGCAACTCTATCCGCAGCACTTTGATTTGAGTGAAGTGACACTGCTCGACGGCCCACTGAAGACGGCACTGAACATTAACAACGATTTGCTGTTGCGCTACGATGCCGATCGGCTGATGGCTCCCTTCATCCGTCAGGCTGGTTTGCACAACAATGCTTCCAGCAAGTATTACGGCTGGCTCAACAACCATCCCTCGTTCCGTAACTGGGGACTCTCCGACTGGAGTCTGGAAGGCCACGTCGGCGGTCACTATCTCACTGCCCTGGCCTTGGGCTATGCTTCGACGACCGACCAAGGCATGAAAGCCCAGTTGAAGGAACGCCTCGATTACTGCCTTGCCATCTTGAAAGATTGTCAGGATGCCTATGCCGCTAACACTCAGGGCCTGAAAGGTTTCATTGGCGGACAGCCCATCAATCAGGTGTGGACGGGCATGTATGCCAATGACCTCACCGAGTTTCGGAAATATGGCGGTTGGGTGCCATTCTATTGCCAGCACAAAGTGCTTGCCGGACTTCGCGATGCTTACGTCTATGCAGGCAGTGAGTTAGGCAAGGAACTCTTCCGTGGACTTTCCGACTGGAGCGTCAATGTGGTTTCCCGCCTTTCTGAGAGTGACATGCAGGGCATGTTGGGTTGGGAGCACGGCGGCATGAACGAGACGTTGGCCGATGCCTATAAGATTTTTGGCGATGCAAAATACCTGGAGGCAGCCAAGAAGTACAGCCACCAGACGATGATTAACGGCATGGCGACTGTTTCCCCAACCTTCCTCGACGGCAAACATGCCAACACACAGGTGCCCAAGTACATAGGCTTTGAGCGCGTTTGGCAGGTGGCCAAGGAACAAGGCAAGGAGTCGTCCGTCAATGCCTACCGCACGGCGGCGCACAATTTCTGGACGAACGTCACCGACGACCGTACCGTCTGCATCGGTGGCAACTCTGTCGATGAGCACTTCCTTGCAGCCTCCAATGCTAGCCGCTACATCTCTAACCTGAACGGCCCAGAGTCTTGTAACTCCAACAACATGCTGAAACTCAGCGAAGACCTCTTCGATGAAACCCACGATGCCCGCTATGCCGACTTCTACGAAGGCACCATGTACAACCATATCCTCTCCACCCAAGACCCTGCGACGGGCGGTTACGTCTATTTCACCACCCTCCGGCCACAGGGCTACAAAATCTATTCTCAGGTCAATCAGGGCATGTGGTGCTGCGTCGGTACCGGCATGGAGAACCACGGCAAGTACGGCCACTTCGTCTATACCCATTCCGTCGGCAACGACACCCTCTTTGTGAACCTCTTCACCGCTTCCGAGCTGAATACGAAGAAGTTCGGCATCCGTCAGGAGACCAACTTCCCTTACGAGCAGCGTACCAAGCTGACCATCACCAAGGCCGGCACCTACACCCTTGCCATCCGCAAACCGTCGTGGTTGGCCAAGGACGGAAATGTGGAAGCCAAGACCCGCAAGAAGGTCAAGGAAACGACCACTGCCGGCTTCTACTATTATACGGGTTCCTGGAAAGTCGGTGACGAACTGACCGTCAACCTGCCGATGGAGTTGCGCATCGAGGAGTGTCCCAACCTGCCGGAGTACATCGCCTTCAAGTACGGCCCGATACTCCTGGCAGCCAAGACGACCGCAGAAAACCAGGCCGAGGCCAATGCCACGGGACTTCCCTACGAGCGTTTGCAGAACGAGTATGGCGGCGAGGGACGCATGGATCACGCACCGGGCAGCATGGCTTCAAGCATGGACCTGACCACCTCTCCGTTGCTGGTTTGCGAACGTTCGCAAGTGCTTTCCCTCATCAAGCCGAAAGACCTTGGCAAGCTGCAGTTCACGATTTCCGCACCGGCTCCCGTGGCCAATGCCGGCAAATCGTTCTTCAACACCCACAAGACCCTCCAGCTCGAACCCTTCTTCAGCCTTCACCATGCCCGTTACGTAATCTACTGGTATCAGCAGAACGAGGCCGGCTACAACCAGAGCGACATGGCTCGTGAGGAAGCCGCCGCCGCCGCACTGAACGAGCGTACCATCGACTACGTGGGCACCGGTGAGCAACAGAGCGAAGCCGGCCACGAGGCATCCTATTCCCAGGGCTCTACGAAAGGTTCTTACAACGGCGAGTTCTACCGCGATGCCCAGGCCGGAGGCTACATCCAGTACGTCCTCACCATTCCCGACAGCGTGGCCAGCCGCCTTTCCACAGCCGACCCCAACCTCTCCATCATGTGCCGCTTCATCGTGGCCGACCGTGGCCGCATGGGTACCATCTATGTGGAGGGCGAGAAAATCACCGACATCACCATTCCGCAGTCCGTGAAGGGACAGGACAGCAAGGGCTTCTACAACGTGGAATACAAGATTCCCGCCACCGCCCTGCTCGACGGCAAGGGGAACGTCAAGACCCGCCTCACCTTCCGACTCCAGGGCTCTGCCACGACGCTTTGTCCCGGACTCTACTACGTGCGCCTGCTGAAAGACTTCAAAGACCACGCTTACCAATGGAACTGCACCGATTGGAAGACGGGTGACACAGGGCGTGTCTCGCAAGACAAGTTCACCTACGACACAGAACATAATACAATCACAATCAAATCGGGGACAGGCGCTAACAACGTCTGTCTTTCGTTAGATTACGAGCAGAAGGAATACACCCTGCGCCAAGCCCAACGCTATCTGGTCGTGGTGGGGCAGAATCTGTCCGTCAGCTCGGGCAACTCCTACCTGTGGTGGCTCAATGGCGTGAACCGTGCCTCGCAGGTGGCTCCCACGAAGACCAAGACCCTCACCATTCGCAAGTCCGGCACTACCGCCCAAGTCTATCGCATCATCGCCTGGGACATGACCACATCCGGACTCAGCGACAACAACACGGGCGACGAATTCAGCATCGTCCAGGGCTCCACCATCTTCGGCCTCACCTCCTCTTCGGGCACCAGCATCATCCACAACATCACCTTCGTCGATGACTTCGATGCCTTCGTCACCTTCCTGACCAACCAGCTCAACACCGTCACCCTCACCGACATCTCCACCGTCATCGACAAATACATTTCCGGCAGTAGAACCCTCAAGGTAAAAGACATCACCCAGCTTGTCGAGCAATATCAGGCGCAATGAAAAAAACGAACTCTTTCCCGTTATTTAGTGTACGTTTTCATTGAATTAGTGTTAAAATAACCCCCCTAAACGCTAAAGGTTGTCATTTTGCAACCTCCGTGTCCCATTTTTGCCTATCTTTGCGCCGAAAACCAATATATTATCAATCGCCCGGCAAACTTCCCGCAGGCTGATGAGGCATTTTTTTTGATTTCGGGGAGAAGGGCTATAAACCAGAAAGCAATGAACTCAAATGTAAAGCCAGCAGATGGCAAACTCGGCATCATGGTCGTGGGACTGGGTGCCGTCACTTCTACGTTTATGACCGGTGTGCTCATGGCACGCAAAGGATTGGCTAAACCTGTCGGTTCCATGACCCAGTACGACAAAATCCGCGTGGGGAAGGGAGCCGACAAAAAATATCTTTCCTACGGCGAAATTGTCCCCATGGCTTCGCTCGATGACATCGTCTTCGGTGCCTGGGACGTCTATCCCGCCAACGCCTTCCAGAGTGCCATGTACTGCGAAGTGCTGAAGGAGAAGGACATCCTGCCCGTGAAGGACGAACTGGAGAAGATTGTCCCCTTCAAGGCTGCATTCGACAAGAACTTCGCCAAGCGACTCGACGGCGACAACGTGAAGCAGTGTGCCACCCGCTGGGACATGGTCGAGCAGTTGCGGGCCGACATCCGTCAGTTCAAGGCTGACAACGGCTGTTCCCGCATCGTCGTGGCCTGGGCAGCCAGCACCGAAATCTACGTTTCCCCGAACATGGAGGTACACGACACCCTCGCACACCTGGAGGCTGCCATGAAGGCCAACGACACCGTCAACATCGCCCCCTCCATGTGCTATGCCTACGCAGCACTGGCCGAGGGCGCACCTTTCATCATGGGTGCCCCGAACACCACCGTTGACATCCCCGCCATGTGGGAAATGTCCGAGAAGACAGGACTGCCCATTGCCGGCAAGGACTTCAAGACGGGCCAGACCCTCGTGAAGTCAGGCTTCGCCCCCATCATCGGCACCCGCTGCCTCGGTCTCAACGGCTGGTTCTCCACCAACATCCTCGGCAACCGCGACGGACTGGTACTCGACGAGCCTGCCAATTTCCGCACCAAGGAAGTCAGCAAGCTCTCCACCCTTGAAACCATCCTCAAGCCCGAGACCCAGCCCGACCTCTACGGCCACGGCAACGACGCCGACACCCAGTACTACCACAAGGTGCGCATTAACTACTACCCCCCGCGCAACGACAACAAGGAAGGCTGGGACAACATCGACATCTTCGGCTGGATGAACTACCCCATGCAGATCAAGATTAACTTCCTCTGCCGCGATTCCATCCTCGCCGCACCCCTCTTGCTCGACCTCTGCCTGCTCA
>CAJONZ010000081.1 GCA_905236065.1 uncultured Bacteroidaceae bacterium
ACAGGTCGGCACACTTCTCATGTGCATCAACGTCAGTCCCTCACGTTCTATTTCTTCAATCATCACACTCAGGATTCCCTGCTGCGCTTGCTCGTCCTTCGGCAGGAACACCAATCCCGTTCCGTACCGTCCCTTCTCAGGAACCGGTATGCCCTGCAACAAAATGAACTCGTGCGGAATCTGCACCATAATGCCCGCACCATCACCCGTCTTGTCGCGTGTCTCTGCTCCTCGGTGCTCCATATTTTCCAGCACCTTCAGCGCATTGTCCACCAACTCATGGCTCTTTCCACCATGAATGTTCACTACCATGCCGACACCACAGGCATCGTGCTCGTAAGCTTCACTATATAAACCTTGCTGTTTCATGTCTTATGTCTGATTATTCTGAAAACTCCGAATACTCTGATTCTTCTGATTATCCTAATTTCTTGATTCTTTCCAAAGCCTTAGCTGTCGCCTCATGCTGACCGAAGGCTGTCAGTCTCACATATCCTTCGCCTGCAGGACCGAAGCCCACGCCTGGCGTGCAGACCACCTGTGCCTCGTGCAGCATCTTGTCGAAGAAGCCCCATGAAGTGGTTCCTTCAAGCACTCGCACCCAAAGATATGGCGCATCCGTACCGCCATACACCGTGAAACCCATGCCCACCAGTGCTTCGCGCATCCGTCGCGCATTTTCCATATAGTAGTCAATCGTCGCCCGTATCTGCTTCTTTCCTTCAAGCGTATAAATCGCCTCGGCAGCACGTTGGCTCAGGTAACTCGTCCCGTTAAACTTCGTCGATTGACGACGGTTCCAAAGGGGGTTAAGATTCACTCTCAACGCTTTCGGCACCACCGTATAACCACAACGAATACCCGTAAAGCCAGCCGTCTTGGAGTATGAATGGAACTCCACCGCACACGCTTTGGCACCAGGAATCTCGTAGATGCTGTGCGGCACATCCTCGCTCTGGATGTAAGCCTCGTAGGCAGCATCGTAGAAGATAAGTGCATCATGCTCCAGTGCGTAATCCACCCAACGTTTCAACTGCTCCTTTGTGAGCGTCGTGCCCGTCGGGTTGTTGGGATAGCAGAGGTAGATGACATCCACGTGCTTCGTGGGAAACTCCGGCACGAAGCTATTCTCTGCCGTACAGGGCAGGTACTCCACGTTCGACCAGCGACCATCTTCGCCGAGTTCACCGGCACGGCCACCCATCACGTTGGAATCCACATACACAGGATAGACGGGGTCGGTGACGGCAATACACACGTCTGCACCCAGCAGTTCCTGAAAATTGCCCGTGTCGCTCTTGGCACCGTCGCTGACAAACACCTCATCGGCTTCTATGTCGATGCCTCTTGCACGGAAATCATTGGCTACGATGGCTTCACGCAAGAAATCGTAGCCGCGTTCTGGGCCGTAGCCTCTAAATGTAGCTGCCACAGCCATCTCGTCTGCCGCCTTGTGCAATGCTTCCACCACGGCGGGCGCCAGTGGTTGCGTCACGTCGCCGATTCCCAGGCTAATCACTTCCATCTCTGGGTTCTCGGCCTTGAAGGCTTTCACCTTCTGTGCAATCTCTGCAAAGAGATACGCTCCTGGCAGCTTTTGAAAATTCTCGTTGATCATATAGTTATTCTGAAAGTTCTGAGTGTTCTGAAAATTCTGAATACTCTGATTTAATTCATATTTCAATGTCTCCCTCGAAGACGAACTCGGCAGGTCCCGTCTTATAGATGTGGTTGTCCGTTTCTCTCCATTTTATGTCCAGCGCACCGCCGTCCATAATGATGTGGCTCTTTCTCTCCGAGCGTCCTGTCAGTGCAGCCGCCACTGCAGTGGCACAGGCTCCCGTGCCACAGGCCATGGTGATGCCACTGCCACGCTCCCAAACGCGCACTCGGATGCCGTCTGGACGCACTTCGGCAAACTCGATATTGCAACGCTCGGGAAACGCAGGGTGGTATTCCAATTTAGAGCCTTCTGCGGCCACATCCACGGTGTCCACATCTTCCACAAAGATGACGTAATGCGGATTGCCCATGCAGACAAACGTACCTGTAGGCAAAGGTTCGCCGCAAGGAACGAACTGCTTTCCGTTCTCCAACAGAGGCTCACCCATGTTGACGGTTACAGATTCTACTACACCTTCAGACGTCAGGTGCAAATCCAGCATCTTGACTCCTGAAAGCGTGAGCAGACGTATTTGTGTTTGTGTTGTAATTTTCTTGTCATAGAGATACTTTCCGACGCATCGGCTGGCATTGCCGCACATCATGGCTTCTGAACCGTCTGCGTTGAAGATACGCATCGTAAAGTCTGCCTCTGGCACCGGCGAACGCCCAATCAGCACCAACCCATCCGAACCAATGCCCTTGTGACGGTCACTCCAGATCCGAGCTATCATTGATGGCACTGCTATATTATATAATAATGTGTCAACGTAAATGTAGTCGTTGCCCGCACCGTGCATCTTCGTGAAGTGGATTTTTTGTTTCATTTTGTGTCTAAAATTGCGTTGTGGCCATCCTTTTGTTTGAATGACGGTGCAAAGGTAGTGCATTTTGAAATAAAAACAATCAATTTTATACCACTTTTTAAGAAAAACGGAATGATTTCTTGATTTCTGTCAGAAAATACGCTATTCTACTTTCAATTTGCTCCGATTTTGTTGCCCACCTAAATAAAATCGCTTACCTTTGCAGCAGATTCATTGCAATGAGTGACACAAACAAGGTTAAAACACAAATTAAAACACAATTAAGGTATGAAAAAGATTGAAGCAATTATCCGGAAGACAAAATTTGAGGAGGTGAAAGAAGCCTTGCTCAGTTCGGACATCGATTGGTTTGAGTACCACAACGTACATGGCATCGGTCAGAGCCGCGAGGAGAGAATCTATCGTGGTGTGCAATACAGCACCGACGTGATAGAGCGCGTGGCAGTGACCATCGTGTGCCGTGACCAGTTTGTCGAACCAACCGTTAAGGTTATCCTGAAGGTGGCGCACACTGGCGAAATCGGCGACGGACGCATCTTCGTAAGCGACATGATTGACACATGGAGCATCCGTACCGGTGAGAACGGTGACACCGTCCTGCGAGACAAGAAATAAAAGCCATCCCCTCCCAGGGAGAGGGGAGACAAGAACAACACAAACACTATTTTTATAATACAACCCCTGTGCTTCCATTTGGGTTCCCCCTTTCTCTGAGGGGGTTAGGGGGAGGCTTATCATTATGAACGAAGTAGGATTATCACTTGATACTGTATGGATGCTATTGGCAGCCATGTTAGTCTTCTGGATGCAACCAGGATTTGCCCTGTGTGAGGCAGGATTCACACGTAGTAAGAACGCGGCCAACATTCTGATGAAGAATTTTGTCGATTTCATGTTCGGTTCCCTACTCTTCTTCTTCTTCGGATTCGGCCTGATGTTCGGCAGCGACATCCTCGGCGGATTCATCGGTATGCCCAACTGGGGCGACCTCTCTTTCTATAAGGGCGACCTGCCTGTGGAAGGTTTCTTGATTTTTGAGACCGTCTTCTGTGCCACCAGCGCCACCATCGTAAGCGGTGCCATGGCCGAACGCACGAAGTTCTCCATGTATCTGGTCTATAGCGCCTTCATCTCTCTGATTATTTACCCCATCGAAGGTCACTGGACCTGGGGCGGCGGATGGCTTTGCAATGACGCTGCCGACAGCTTCATGATGTGTACCTTTGGAGACGTATTCCATGATTTCGCAGGTTCAGCCATCGTGCATAGCGTGGGTGGTGTGCTCGCATTGATCGGCGCTATAGCCCTTGGTCCTCGTCTCGGTAAGTACAGCAAGGACGGCAAGAACCGCGCCATCCCTGGCCACAACTTGACCTTAGCCGCTCTCGGCGTATTCATCCTCTGGCTCGGATGGTTTGGTTTCAACCCTGGCAGTCAGTTGGCAGCCAGTGGCGAAGTAAACCGCATCGCCATCTCTCACGTGTTCCTGACCACCAACCTCGCCGCCGTGGCAGGTGGTGTAGCCACCATGTTCGTCACTTGGCTGAAGTATGGCAAGCCTTCTCTCTCACTGACGCTCAACGGCATCTTGGCAGGACTCGTGGGCATCACGGCTGGTTGTGATCTCGTATCTCCTATCGGCGCTGTCATCATCGGCCTCATCTGTGGTACCATCCTCGTGTTTGCCATTGAGTTCATTGACCACAAACTGCACATCGACGACCCTGTAGGTGCATCATCCGTACATGGTGTTTGCGGTATCCTCGGCACCCTGCTGACGGGTCTGCTCTCTACTTCAAACGGAGCTTTCTATGGCCATGGCTTTGGTTTTTTCGCAGCAGAGTGCTTCGGCATCCTCGTCATCGACCTTTGGGCTGCAGTCTGTGGTTTCATCCTCTTCTATGGCATCAAGAAATTGCACGGTCTGCGTGTAGAAGCACGTATTGAAGAAGAAGGACTCGACATCTACGAACACGGAGAAAGCTGTTACAACTAATAATTAATAAATGAATATTGAAAATTAAAAGATTATGAAAAAGATTGTTTTATTTGCAATGAGTTTGGTCGCAAGCATGACCACCTTTGCACAGGACAAAGTAGAGACAACCATTAGTGGTGACATCGTAAGCAATTACATTTGGCGTGGCCAGGACGCAGGTAACGTATCGTTGCAGCCAACACTCGGCGTGGGCTATAAGGGCCTGTCACTGACAGCCTGGGGCAACGTCGGACTCTCAAACCCTGACGACACGAAAGAGTTTGACCTGACGCTCGCCTACTCGATAGGTGGATTCAACATCGGCATCACCGACTATTGGTTCAACAAGGCCGACGGCGGCGACCCCGAAGGCCGTTATTTCAGGTACAACGCCCACAGCACGAACCACCTCTTCGAGGCAAACATCGGCTACGACTTCGGCTTTGCCTCGCTCCAGTGGTTTACGAACTTCGCCGGAAACGACGGAAAGAACAAGAACGGCAAGCGAGCCTACAGCAGTTACTTTGAGGTCAATGTCCCCTTCAAACTTGTTTCCGTCGATTGGAGTGCCACGGTTGGTGCCGTACCTTACTACACAACCTCCTACAGAACGGACGGATTTGCCGTCACCAACGTCTCACTCCGGGCAACAAAGGACATCAAGGTAACGGATTCGTTCTCAATACCCATCTTCGGACAAATCACAGCCAATCCGTGTAGTCAGAAAGCCTATCTGGTGCTTGGATTCACATTGCATCCTTAGTCCGTCCCCTTCTTCCCTCTCCCTCCACATTTGAAGGGAGAGGGAAACACTTATAAACAAACCCAACACACATAATGGATACAAAATACATTTTCGTCACGGGCGGCGTCGTTTCCTCGTTGGGAAAGGGCATCATCTCCGCCAGTATCGGCAAACTGCTACAGGCACGGGGCTACAAAGTAACGATACAGAAGTTCGACCCCTACATCAACATTGACCCGGGAACCCTCAACCCCTACGAGCACGGCGAGTGCTACGTCACCGTCGATGGCATGGAGACCGACCTTGACCTGGGCCACTACGAACGTTTCACGGGCATCCACACCACGCGCAATAACTCCATCACGACGGGGCGCATCTACAAAACCGTCATCGACCGCGAACGCCATGGCGACTACCTGGGCAAGACCATTCAAGTGGTGCCGCATATCACAGACGAAATAAAGCGTCGCATGCTCCGTCAAGAGGTAAGAGGTGAGGGGAAAGATATGTCTGCTCCAAAGAATTCTCTCACCCCTCACCCCTCACCTCTCAGCACTGATTATGACTTTGTCATCACCGAGGTGGGCGGCACCATCGGCGACATTGAGAGTGCCCCCTTCATGGAGGCCATCCGACAGTTGCGCTGGCAACTTGGGCGCGATGCAGTGTGCGTACACCTGACGTATGTGCCCTATCTGAAGGCGGCCGACGAACTGAAGACGAAACCGACCCAGCACAGCGTAAAAGAGCTGCAAAGCATGGGCATCCAACCAGACATTCTCGTCTTGAGG
>CAJONZ010000082.1 GCA_905236065.1 uncultured Bacteroidaceae bacterium
GCCGTAAGGCAACAGATTTACAGTCTGCCCGTTTTAACCACTTACCTACCTACCCAAAATAAGAAAACCAATTATTCAAAACAGAATGTGACCCGCACAGGATTCAAACCTGTAACCTTTTGATCCGTAGTCAAATGCTCTATTCAGTTGAGCTAGCGGGCCTCATTTGGCTGAGAAATGATGTGGGCGTTGACGGATTCGAACCGCCGACCCTCTGCTTGTAAGGCAGACGCTCTGAACCAGCTGAGCTAAACGCCCCTATTTCGTTGTCCAATCTTTCAATCTTACGAACTCTCAACCGAGTTCTTTTTGCTTTCAAAAGCAGTTCCTTCCCGAAAGCGAGTGCAAAGGTACGGACTATTTCCGAGGTGACCAAATGTTTTTCGGTTTTTTTTCAAACTTTTTTATTTTTGCATTCCTAACTCTCTATTTTTCAGTCATCCACTTTTCCTCTATGTTCCCGTTCGAACGGTTGACCGTCTCACCCTTGCATCCGTAGAGCCTCCCTTTGAGGTCTCTACGTTGTTTTGGAACCTTCCCTCTTTGGGGACATCCAGGAAAGCTTATTTCAGAAGCGAAATATTGCTTACCACTGCTGCGATTGCTACGATCACAGCCATCAATACTGTCATTGTCTCCATAAAACCAATCTTTTTAAAATTCCTAAATCCATTAATACTTATCAATCCTAATCCAATCTTATTACCTTGAACCAATCCTGTTGGAAGAACTTCTTACCTAATTATATAAACCTTATTAACCTATTTATTAACCTTCCGAAACTATATGTGGTCCTCAAAACCTTTTATTTTTATCTCTCTCATACCGACAACTTTCCGGCCATCACGGCTGACTATTGTCGTTTGATTTCGCTGCAAAGGTATGGCAACTTTACAATGCAGACCAATTTTCTCATGCAAAAAGTTGCGATTTTTTGTTTTTTATTATCTCAAATCAATGTTTGTTTGGGTACACAGTCGTTTTCGTACTGTGTCATTTGCAGAAACAGGCACGAAAAAAGACTGTTTACCAACATCTTTTTCGGGAAATGTTTGTAGATGTGAAATGAAAACTTTACATTTGTAGTGAATTAGTGCGCTGAGATGGGCTAACCAGCTGCAAACTCAGTGTCGCATTTGCGTTTTGACTACACATTATATATAATATGAAGATACATTTCAGCATTGAATATTACACCCAATGGGGAGAAGATCTACGCATCAACATCTACAGTGTGAAGCCAGACGGGACGAAACAGGTAGCGAAGCAATATCCGCTTGAAACAACCGATGGACGAATCTGGGAAACGACCATCAATCTGGCAGTCGAGGATGCTGCCGGTATCGAGTACCTCTATGCCATGTACCGCGACGGACAGCTGGTATGGACGGAATGGGAGATTGCCCCACATACCATTCGGTTCTGTGAGAGCGTGGAGCTGTATCTGGTGAACGACCGTTGGCGTCCCATCCCAGAGGACCTGCCCCTCTACTCCAGTGCTTTCACGGAGTGTGTGGGTGCCACGGAAGAAGACAGCGTACTTACAACCGAGCCCCCCTACCCCATTACGTTGCAACTCCGGGTGGTGGAGCCTCGCTTGCGAAAAGGCGAGTATCTGGCCATCTGTGGAAACTCTCCTCAATTGGGCGAATGGCGGACAGCACGTCGTATGCACTTGATAGCCTTACAGGAGTGGGCCATCAACATCGATGCCTCATTGCTTTACAATCAGGTGGAATATAAATATGTAATTGTCGATGCTGAAAACAACATCCTACGTTGGGAAGAGGGTGTAAACCGACGAATGCGCTCGCCGCAACTGCAAATGCGACAGATGTGGGTGAATACCGACAGCCGTCCACAGATGAGCTATGCTAATTGGAAGATTGCCGGCGTTGTGATTCCCGTCTTTTCACTGCGTAGCACTGGCAGTTTCGGCGTAGGTGACTTCGGCGACCTGAAGGCCCTGATTGACTGGGCGGTGAAGGTGAAGATGCACGCCATTCAGATTCTGCCCATTAACGACACCATGACCACGGGCTCATGGAAAGACTCCTACCCTTACAACGCTATCAGCATCTATGCGTTCCATCCCCTCTATTGCGACATCCGTGCCCTGCCCCGGCTGAAAGACAAGCTGGTCATGGAGAAATTTATGATGGCCCAGCAAGAGCTCAACGCGCAGCCCGTAATGGACTACGAGAAGGTTATCCGCCAGAAGATGGCCTATCTCAAACTGGCTTACGAACAAGAGGGAAAAGAGACCTTTGAGACGGAAGGCTACAAACGCTTTTTCAACGAGAACAAAGACTGGCTGGTTCCATACGCTGCCTACAGCTTCCTACGCGACACATACGGCACGGCACAATTCGACACATGGCCGAAACACAACAAATACAATAAGCGAAGCATTGAGCGACTCTGCGCCGAAAAGTCGGACGACTTCGAGCGAATTGCGTTCTATTACTATATTCAGTATCAGCTTCACCTTCAACTTTCCGAGGTACACCAGAAGGCCCGCGCCAATGGTATCATCATTAAGGGCGACATCCCCATTGGCATCAGCCGCGACAGTGTGGAGGCATGGACCGACCCGCACCTGTTCAACCTGGACAAGCAGACAGGTGCCCCACCAGATGCGTTCTCCCTCAACGGACAAAACTGGGGATTCCCCACCTACAACTGGGAAGCCATGGCCACCGATGGCTACCGATGGTGGATTCGCCGCTTCCAAAAGATGGCAGAATATTTTGATGCCTACCGCATTGACCACGTGCTGGGATTCTTCCGCATTTGGGAAATTCCGATGCATAGCATCCACGGCTTGCTCGGCCAGTTCTCACCGTCGCTGCCCATGAGTGTCCATGAGATTGAAAGCTACGGCCTCCGATTCCAGCGCGAACTAATGACACGCCCCTTCATTACGGACGAGATTGTCGAATCGATTTTCGGTTACAAAAAGGAACTCATCACATTACTCTACCTCGACCGCCGTACAGACGGACGCTACGATTTGAAGCCTGAATACGGCAGCCAGCGGAAAATTCAGACG
Source organism: uncultured Bacteroidaceae bacterium (assembly GCA_905236065.1). Lineage (GTDB taxonomy): Bacteria > Bacteroidota > Bacteroidia > Bacteroidales > Bacteroidaceae > Minthosoma. The sequence goes on from CAJONZ010000082.1 coordinate 3,053, forward strand.
ATGTTTGCGGGCAAGGAAAGCGAGGACGATTTGGAAGTGCGTGACGGACTTTATGCACTGGCTTCCTGTGTGCTCTTCGTGCCAGACCATCAGAATGTGGAACTGTTCCACCCACGTATCTCGGCACAGCAGGACTATGCATTTAAAGCCCTTTCACATCAGGAGCAGGATGCCTTCAACCGGCTTTACAACGATTATTATTATCGCCGCCACAATCAATTCTGGTACGAGGGAGCCATGCAGAAATTACCAGCCCTCACCCAATGTACCCGTATGTTGGTCTGCGCCGAAGACCTCGGCATGGTTCCCGACTGTGTGCCCTGGGTAATGAACCAGTTACGCATCATAAGTCTGGAAATACAATCCATGCCCAAGCAAACAGGCATGGAGTTCGGAAAACTGGAGAACAACCCCTATCGCTCGGTGGCCACCATCGCCACACACGACATGCCACCGCTCCGCATGTGGTGGGACGAAGACCCGCAGCGTGCCCAGCGGTTCTACAACAACGCACTCCTCAACGACGGACCTGCACCCCACCCTGCCCCAGGATGGCTTTGCGAGGACATCGTGGCACGCCACCTTTTCTCACCATCGGCACTTTGTCTCCTCGCACTGCAAGACTGGCTCTCCATCAACGAACAGTTGCGTCTGAAAGACCCAAATGCTGAGCGCATCAACATACCCGCCACCCCCCGTCACTACTGGCGTTACCGTATGCACCTCAACATTGAGCAACTGATGAAGGCAAACGAACTGAACAAAGAGATTACCGCTCTTATTGAAAACTCAGGACGTGCATAGTCTATATTCATTTCTAAAATCTTTGATGAGTGAAAAAACAAGGAAATAGACATAACAAGATGAAATTCATAGCGACATTCTGTGTCGCTATGATATTGTTTGCAGCCCTGCGCCATCTGTTTACCATACAGGTACCGATGTTGACACTGAATCATACCGAAACCACCAACCCCAGCCGTCAACTGACGGAAGTATATGTCTGCGACCCTGAAGATGAGGAAGAAGAAATAGAGGAACTGGGAAACGAACAGGCTGACGAAGAAATGGATGAGCTGGGAATCGAAGAAACAAGCGAACAAACAGAAGAAGTAAAAGGGAATCCTCACCGGGTACGGGGTGTTCATTCCTGGGAGGCTTGCTTTCCCGACATCAATGACATACAGTTGGTTGCTGCACAGAAAAACGGCATCATTCCCGTTCAGAGTCGGGAGGAAATCCAAAGACTCATTGAGCAGCACAAACTCGTCAATATCTGCAACTCACCTTTCTACATCGTTGACGACCTCACCCACTCCATGCCTTACCTCGTGCCCAAGGCACAGCATCTGCTCAATACCATCTGTCTGAATTTCATTGATTCATTACAGGTAAAGGGACTACCCGTTCACTTGCCAATGGTGACTTCCGTGTTGCGAACCGAGGAAGACGTGTCTCGCCTGCAAAAAGGAAACGGCAACGCAACCACCCACTCCTGCCACTGCTACGGAACAACCGTGGACATCACTTACAACCGCTTTGTGCCACTTCTTGGATATTACAACCTCAACGTTCCCCTGCTACGTTGGGACATGAAGATGAAGCAAGTAATGGCCGAGGTGTTGAATGACCTCCGCCAACAAGGACTTTGCTACGTGAAATACGAGAAAAAACAAGCATGCTTCCACCTCACCGTCAGATAAACCATCATGCACCATAATTTTCTTCACCCGATGCCTACTGCGACCGACGGCATTCCTTCGCCACGGCAATTCACCTACCCTTTCTACTATGAGCCTCATCCACTGTGCGTTGCCGCAGTGGAAGAATTGAAACCTCTTTGCAGGGAATTGCTGAAAAAGGAGAACGGCGGCAAGATGTTCGGGGTACTGATTGTGGAGCAGGCTGGTAAACGTTTCTACCTCGCCGCTTTTTCGGGAACACTGGGCGGCACCTACCACCATGAGGGCTTTGTGCCTCCTGTCTATGACTTACAAAATCCTTCGGGCTATTTCCGTCAGGAAGAAAGCAACATCAGTGCCATCAATCGCCGCATTGCAAACGGAGAAGATACCCCTGAACTGCGCACCGAGCGTAAACAACGTTCCATTGCCTTGCAACAATGGATTTTCCAACAATTCAATCTATTAAACGCACAAGGTGTAGTACGCAACCTGACCGAACTTTTCAAGGAACAGCCCAGCATTCTCAGTGCAGAGGAGTTTTTCAATAAGACCGTCCGCCCCTCTAAAAACACGGCTACCCCTTCTCAAAAAATTCCCTCCGGCTCTGGGGAATGTTGTGCGCCCAAGTTGTTGCAATATGCCTACCTTCACGGTCTGCACCCTGTCTGCATGGCAGAATTTTGGTTAGGCCCCTCGCCCAAGGAGGAACTACGCACCGACGGCAACTACTATCCTGCCTGTCAGGCAAAATGCAAACCCATTCTCACTCACATGCTCCAAGGACTTGACGTAGAGGAAAACCCCTTGCTGAAACGAAACCGGGCCGTGGCTTCACAAGTGGAATATCTTTACAGCGACAGCGACCTTGCCGTAGTCTATAAACCCTCCGGCCTGCTCGCCACACCGGGAAAGGACGACATTCCTTCCCTACTCGACATCGTGCGGCAAAAACACCCCTACGCCTTGAATGTCCACCGACTCGACATGGACACATCGGGATTGATGCTGTTTGCCTTGACAGACACAGCCTACAAACATCTGCAACAACAATTCTATCGACAAGAGGTTCAAAAAGAATACGTTGCCCTACTCGACGGGACGCCCTCTTCCGACCTGCCAAGGAAAGGTTGCATTACGTTGCCACTGTTGCCTAACCCTTTCGACCGTCCACGTCAGATGGTCAGCCATGAGCACGGGAAACAGGCTATCACCTACTATGAACTGCAGGACGACGGCCACATTCTTTTCTTTCCCAAAACGGGACGCACTCACCAGTTGCGCCTCCATGCCGCACATCCCGACGGTCTGGGTTGTCCCATCAAAGGAGATGCCTTGTACGGAAAGCCAGCCGACCGGCTGTACCTTCACGCACAAAGCATCCAATTTGTACATCCTCGCACAGGTGAAACCCTGCGGTTCACTTTCCCCTCACACTTTTAAGGAAAGAAACCATCTTCTGTAGATTTTCTTCGCTGTACATGCCGATGCCATGACCACCTTCGGGGACGAAGGTTGCCTCCGACCTGACGCCGGCAGCCTGTAACGTCTCGTAGAACTTATGCCCCTGACAGCAGGGAACCACATTATCTTTCTCGCCGTGGAAAATGATGACAGGCGGATCATTCTTATCCACGTAAGTGTTAGCACTCAGACTAATATACTTGTCCGGTTCCCGTGAAAGCTTCGAATCCAGCAACACATCCTCGGGACTGTTCTCCCCCATGGTCATGTGTTCGCCGCAATCCATGGCGGTAAGGTCGATAGGCCCCGACCAGTCGCAGGCAGCCTGAACGATGCTGCTCTGCTTCGTGTAATTGCCCAACGAGCCTTCCAAGTCAATGTGAATCGTGTTGACGGTTGCCTCCTTCGTGTCACTCGTCACCGCAGCCATTGACGCCAGATGACCGCCAGAAGAGAAACCGCTGGTGGCAACAAACGATTTGTCAAATTTATACTTTTTCGCCTCGCCTCGCACAAAACGGACGACGGCCTTGATGTCATGAATCTGCGCCGGCCACTTGGCATCCATGCTGGAGCGGTGGTTGGGGCAGACCACGGCAAACCCCGCATCGAGCAACGCTTTCACGATGGTACCCAAGTCTGCGGCGCCCTTGCCGTTGTTATTGAACCAGGCACTGCCATAGATATGAATGACAACAGGATAAGCCTTCTGTTTCTGCTTGGGCAGATAAATGTCACAAGTATGGAACGCTTGGTCGTCACCTGCATAGTTCACGTCCTTCCACACCTGCGACGTTTCCAAATCCAGACCCTTCTTCTGGAAACCGCCGAAGCCTCCCTCTGGCTGTGCCATTCCCGACACTGCCCACAACAGCGCATACGCTGAAAGTAAAAACTTTTTCATCATAGTCTTCTATATTTGATTCCTTTCACGCTGCAAATGTACATGATTTTTCCCAAACACAAGTCGGTCTGATAAAGAAATTTCATTTTCCTTGGAGGAAAGATAAGAAAAAACGGTTGGGAAGCCTGCGTCTATAAAAGTGACAAGTCACAAAAAAGAGTCTGAGGACATCTGCCCTTCAGACTCTTTCGTGCATTTATTATATCAAAATGTTTTCCGCAAATTAGTTGAACCACTTCACGTAGCAGAAGTCCTGACGGTGTGGCAGGTCTGCATTCTTCGGGAACATACGGTAGGCCACCATGAACGAGCCTGCAGACGGAATCGAATGGGTTGCCTCAAAGGTATAGAGGTTGCCCTCACGCTTAACCACCTTGAACTCTTCCACCTGACTGACGTGCAACTTTTCATCCTCGTCGCGGTAGAGGGTAACGAGCTCAAAGCCGACGGCATCGTCAAGTCCCTGCTCATCAATGACGTAACGAACCTTGTACTTCCGTCCAGACAAGATGCTTCCGGCAACCATGTCTTCCTCCTTTTCGAAGCTAACCACCTTGATATTGTCCCAACGTGAAGCCACAAGTTCCTTCCATGCAGCAATGTCCTTGGCCTTCTTGTAGTTGTCTGCAAAGAGCACCTTACGACGCTGTGCCAATGGCTCATAGAACTTGGTAAAATAATCATCAAGCTGACGCTTCATGGTGTAGTTGGGTGCCACCTGTGCAATGGAGTTCTTAACTGTCTGAATCCAACCCTCGCTGTAACCCTTTGTGCCCTGGTTGTAGTAGAGCGGAAGAATCTCGTTTTCGAGGAGGTAGTAAATCGTTGCTGCATCCAGCTGGTCTTGCTGTTCCTGGTTTTGGAACGTGCGCTTCTCTGTGAGCGCCCATCCTGCACCTTCGCGGTAGCCTTCCAGCCACCAGCCGTCAAGCACAGACAGGTTGACGACACCGTTCATCAGCGCCTTCTCGCCAGAAGTACCCGAAGCCTCCAACGGACGGGTCGGCGTGTTCATCCAAATATCCACACCCGTAACCAGGCGGCGAGCCAGTTTCATGTCGTAGTTCTCAAGGAAGATAATCTTGCCCAGGAACTCAGGACGACGGCTGATTTCATAAATCTTCTTGATAAGACCCTGACCCGCACCGTCAGCAGGGTGCGCCTTACCGGCAAAGAGGAACTGAACGGGATAGTTCGGGTTGTTCACAATCTTGGCCAGACGGTCGAGGTCGGAGAAGAGCAAGTGCGCACGCTTGTACGTGGCAAAGCGACGGGCAAAGCCAATGGTCAGCGCATTCGGGTTGATTTTCTCAAGGATGGAGACAATGCGCGATGGGTCGCCCTGATTCTTGAGCCAATCCTCACGGAACTGCTTCTTGATGTAGTCAAAGAGCTTCGTCTTCAACTTCATGCGCGTTTCCCAAATCTCCTTGTCAGGCACATTGTAAATGGCCTCCCAAATCTTCACGTTCGACTGGTCGGCCAAGTGGCTCTTGTCGAAATACTTGACATAGAGATCCTTCCACTCGCTCGCCGTCCATGTCGGCATGTGGACACCATTGGTCACATAGCCCACATTCTTCAGCTCCTCTGGGAAGTAGCCCTTCCAGATGCCATTGAACATTTCGCGTGACACCTTTCCGTGCAACCAGCTTACACCGTTGACCCAGGAGCAAGTGTTGCAGGCAAAGGTTGACATACAGAAACGCTCGCTCTTGTCATCCGGGTTCACGCGGCCCATGCCCATGAACTCATCCCATGAGATACCAAGACGCTGCGGGTACTGTCCGAGGTACTTGCCCATCAGGCCCTCGTCGAAATAGTCGTGACCGGCAGGAACCGGCGTATGAACCGTGTAGAGTGAAGAAGTGCGGACAAGCTCCAAAGCCTCGTTAAACTTCATGCCACTCTCCACGAACTCCGTCAGGCGCTGCACATTGGCCAGGGCGGCATGACCCTCGTTACAGTGGATGATGTCCTTCTTGATGCCCAGCTTGTTGAGCAGCAGCACACCACCGATACCAAGCAGTACCTCCTGCTTGATGCGGTTTTCCCAGTCACCGCCATACAAAGCGTGGGTAATGCTGCGGTCATACTCCGAGTTCATCTCGTTGTCCGTGTCGAGCAGGTAGAGCTTCACACGACCTACATTCACACGCCATACCAGCGCATGAACCGTATAGTTATTGTAGGGAACATCCACGACAACCTGATTGCCGTCGGCATCAAGCTCACGTTCGATAGGCAGCGTCGGGAACACCTGCGCCTCGTAGTTGGCAATCTGCTGACCATCCATCGACAATGTCTGCGTGAAGTAGCCGTAACGATACAGGAAACCCACAGCGCAGAAATCAATGTTCGAGTCCGAAGCCTCCTTCACGTAGTCACCTGCAAGGATTCCCAGACCACCCGAATAAATCTTGAGCACATGGCTCAGACCATACTCCATGCAGAGGTAAGCCACCGACGGACGCTTCTTGTCAGGCTTCACGTCCATATACGCACGGAACTTGGCATAGATTTCGTTCACGCGGCCCACAATCTCCTTGTCAACAGCCAGTTCCTCCAGCTTCTCGTAGTTCATGCGGGAAAGGAAGAGCACCGGGTTCTGAACCGTGTCGTGCCACAGCTGCGGATCCATCTCATTGAACAGATGGCCCACCTCGTTGTTCCACGTCCACCACACGTTGTGGGCAATCTCGTCCAGCGGCTTCAACGCCTCGGGCACAGAAGAGCGCACACTAATCTCACGCCAGTTGGGAGTGTTCGCGTTACTTGCTTGAATTCTCATACTTTCTTATCCTTTTTAATTGTTAATAATAATCGAAGGTTTTAGTTTAGTTTTGTTTCATTCTGTCATTGCGTCTTTCCAACGCAACGTCGTATGCCTCATAATAATACTTGATGAAATGCTTCCAAAGCGCCTTCTCGGCCACCCGCTTGGCTGCCGTGCGGGCCGCAGACACCTGCCCCTTATTAAAGTGCATGAACTTCACAATCGTGTCTTTGATTTCCTCCGACACTTCTTCGAAGTTGTAGTCCGAGCGGTGGATGGTCTTCACGCCATCCTCAATCTCCGACACGCCTCCTTTCAGCGAATTGGCCCAAAGGCCGAAACCTGCTAAGTCCGTTGTGATGCAAGGCACGTGGAAGGCAACCGACTCCGTCGGCGTATATCCCCACGGCTCATAGTACGAAGGGAACACCGTGACATCCACGCCAATCAGCAAATCATAGTAACTCTTGTTGAAAATGCCATCCTCACCGTCCAGATAGCAGGGCACGAAAATAATCTTCACCTGCTCGTCCCGTCCATTGTGGATGTTCAGCCAGTCCATCTGACCCAGCACCTTGTCATTTTGCTGTTCATGCAAGTCGTGCGTGATGCGCGGATTGGGCAGTCCCCCCGCCATCCTCGTCCCCGGCTTCATGGCCTGACGCAAATCCTGACGTGCCTCCCTCATCCAGGCCGGCACCATCACGAACGCCACGATCTCACGGTCCACCCGCTCGTCGAAGCGCAAACGGTTCATGGCATCCACAAACACGTCGATGCCCTTGTTCTTATATTCATAGCGACCGCCCGTGGCTACAAGCAGGGCGTCGTCGCCAATCTGTGACCCCATCAACGCATTGGCCACCTTCAGCAACGTCGCCCGCGCCTCGGCCCGTGCTTCGTCGAACGCCTTTGCCGGCGAGGGGACGAAACCATTCTCAAACCCATTCATCAGGATGACATCTGGCTCGCGGCCCAGCAACTGCCTGCACTCCACGCCCGTGATTTCGCTCACCGTCGTAAAGCAATCCACCGCATGGGCAGCCCGCTTCTCCACTGAGTGCTTTGCCTGCACACCTAACTCGGCAGCCATCTGGTCGCCGTTGTAGGCAGGAAGGTAATCGTAGAGCGGCTTGTTGTTGCCCGCAATACTGCGGCCAACCGTCGTCGCATGGGTCGTAAAGATGGTTGCCACCTCTGGCACATACTTCTTTACATACAGCGCAGCCAGACACGTCTGCCACTCATGCGCCTGGAACACCACATTGTCCTGCCGCGTCAGGCCGAAATAGCGGTAGTAGCTTTCCACCACCATGCCCGCCGTCCATGAGAACAACAGGCTCTCGTCATAGTCACCGTAGGCCTGCAGCGAATCCACCCCGTAGTTCTCCCATGCCCAGAAGAAAATATCATTCTTCTTCTCGGCGAACGGCTTGAAATCCACCAGAATTGCAATGGGTTCCCCCGGCACATTCCAGCGACCCACACGCAGTGAAAGCCCACAGGCTTGGCAGGCATACTCACGCCATTTTCTCAGGAGCGACTTGTTCTCTTTGAATAGTGGATTCTTTTTACCTATCCAAAAATCAGGACCGATGAAAAAAACTTTATCAGGAAACGCATCCTGCAATGTTTTCGCTCTGGTTGACAGCACCGTATAGATGCCCCCAACCTTGTTGCACACCTCCCAGCTGGACTCGAAGATGTAAGAAGGGGCGAATGCTTTTTTGGGCATGAATCGTAAATGTTTTAAAAAAGAGAAAGCCCCCCTCATCCGTCCTTCTTGATGCGGGGCCATTCTTTACCTTAATACTAATATCGGCGCAAAGGTATGGATTTTTTTTTGAACGAAAAAGGAAAAACGGCAAAAATGTTCCGTTCAAAGACAATCAGGACACAAAATGGTCGTTTTATACAGTACGTCTTATTCCGTACATCGCATGTGTTCAAAAGAATCCACACACATTCATAATACAGTGCTTGCATTGATTGAGGCTGTGGAGCAACATAGAATGTAGCGAAGAGAAAAAAAGACCTATAGCTCATTTAACACGTCGATTTTCCCCTGAAGTAGCTTGAATCGCAGAGACACCTGTGTTTATCGGGCTTTGAGGCAAGTTTCACCATGCAAAATGAGCTATAGGTCAAAAATCATCAGCCTTGCTTTTGGCTTTCAGATAAAATCTATAGAGCTTCTTGCCTATTTTGTCTTTCTTGAAGATCCGTTCATGTTCAATTGGGATGGTAGAGAGTCGAACCTTAGCTATACCATTCTTTATGAGTTCAAATTCTTCGGGACTGATTCTAAATTGTGCCGTTGAATTTATTTCTGTTACGGGAAGCATCATGTTTCCAACCATTACACCAGCTGATTCGCTACCGTTGTCTATCAAATCGCCCTGCAATTTGATAACATCACCCTCAAAGTTTTTAATGAGAAACGTTGATTCTTTTAAGAACTTAAGGCGGTCGGAGCTGACGCTCACAATGATATAATATACAGAGTCCTGCTTTGTCACGCTGTACTTCATGTTACAGCCCTCGGCAGCAAGAGGATGATAAGAATAACCTACAGTCTGTGCAATGGTATTAAGACTGATGGCGAAAACACATAAAAGCAATAGTTTCATATTTATTCTTGAATTCATATTGGCGTTGTGAATTTGTATCTCGGATAGTTCAAGTCAGTTGAACCAGCATCCGCCTCCCGAAACTCTTTTCCGTCTGTACCTTTGGGTCTTGAAGTAGTCGGCGATGACCTTGTTCATCATCTGGATGCTCATTTACGGGATGTTTTTATTGTTTTCGCTGCAAAGTTAAGTATTTTCTTTCAATTATTCTCTGTCCTGCCGTTAAAGATGCGAAAAGCAGACGGCACAGCGGCACCTATTACGAGAAGCATGGTGGCAATTATGCCAAGGCTGTCGTGAAATGGTTGGACTGGCAGCTGAAGGGACAGGTGGGACAGTCGGCCCTCTTCCTCGACGATGAATACTTGAAGATGAAGTTCCCTGAATGGGAGGGTGTCCGCAAGAATTTCTAATTCGTTTTGTGGTCTCTTTTGCCGACTGGCGAGGGTCGCTGTAAGCGGCGATGGTCAACGACTGAGATCAACGAGCGAGGTAATCAAAGAGGTTGATGGTGCCGGTTTCTTCCTCGACATGGAGGGAAGGAACCGTCTCCACCATTCTTGTGGTGCCGGTTGCCTTATCGACATGGAAATGCACAAAGGCGCCGGTGTAGCTGCGGAACACGACTTGGTATTCGGTTTCCGTCTCTTCGCCCATTTGGACATACATGATGTCGGGGTTGTCTTCGGCCACGCTCCAGTCGTACGCAGTGTGGCAGTAGTTGTTGACGCCCTCGTATGCCATTTCAGCCGTTATCTTGCCCGATAAGGGGTTTGTACTGAGTGAGTCTTGCATTTCCGTTTGCAAATCGGATTCGTTGGCCTGATGGGTCTTGCTGTTATGGCATGAGCATAAAAGCAATGCTGCAAATGCGCATGGAAGAATCGTTACTTTCATTTTACTTTTTCTAATCATGTTCCTGTTTTCTGCGTCGAGGCGCAGCTCATTCTCGCGGTTTTTCAACCGCAAAATTACACATAAATGCCTATACTGCCAAACATTTGGGATAAACTACACTGATTCGTGAGCAATGACGTTAAATCTTGTAAATTTTGCCAACGAATTGCCATGAATGTGCGGAATGTTTGTATCTTTGCCGACGTATTGCAACAAAACAAGAAACATCATGCCAAAGATATTCGAATACTTCGGATTCATATTTTACTTCTACTCCAACGAGCATGAGCCGATTCACGTCCACGTGCTGCACGGAGTCAAGGAGAGCATCTTCGACCTTATCATGATGAACGGCGAGCTGGCCGAGATACATGTGCGCGAGAAGCACGGAGCCGAGCCGCTGCCGGAGAAGGACAAGCGCACAGCGGAGGAGTTCATCCGCAAGTACCACAAGAACATCATCGACAAGTGGGTGAAGTTTTTCGTCCTGAAGCAGAGCGTCCGCAGTACGAACATCAAGAAGAAACTATAGGGAGGACATATATGGAGAGACTTTTCATCACCAAGGCAGAGAACATGGGCAACTTGACCGTCAGCCTGACGTTCAGCGACAACACCGTGCGGACGGTGGATATCGGCGACTTCATCCGCCGCCACCCCCATCCGCAGTACAACAAGTACCTCGACCCCCGCAAGTTTAGCCGCTTCACCATCGATAACGGCAACATCGTGTGGGGAAAGAACTGGGACATGATTTTCCCCGTCGAAAATTTGTATGCCGGAAGAATATAAACGACAACGAACAACGACATGAGCGGATAGACCGACCGACAGGTGGGGCTATCCGCTTTGAATAAGAACGAACAACGACATGAAGAGAATCATCCTGCCAATCATCCTCACCGCCATCACAATGAAGGGCGTAGCACAGGAACCTGTAAATGATGCGTTTATGCAGATACGCTATGCTGACAAGGTGTTCAATTACACCAATCAGGTGACGTTTACAAAGGAGGGCGACGGGCAATTGACACGTTTCATTAATCTGTTTCCCGTACCAAGAACCAATGAGTATCAGATGATATCCAACCTGACCTGCTCCGACGGGCAGGTCATCGTAGAGAACAAGTACGGAAACCACGTCTTGCTCGTCGATACCAAGGGGTTCACCGGCCAACAGTACGTACATTCCTACACCTTCGATGTCCAGCCTATCGTTGTGAAGGTGGATGTCTCAAAAATCACGGACATACGTCCATACAACCCCAACAGCGAGCCGTGCAGGAAATATTTGGGCGACAGGGGCGAATATGTCATGACCCGCCATCCCTTCGTGGTGCATACAGGCGACAGCATCTGGGCACAATCCGCCAATGTGCTCGACTATGCCCGCCGCTGCTATGAGTATGTGGCCAGCCACTTCCGCTATATCAACGGCACATGGCGTACCCTGGACAAGATTCTGGAAGATGGCGGTGGGGAATGTGGCGACTTTACCACGCTTACCGTCAACCTGCTACGCTACAAGGGCATTCCCTCGCGCCACAACATCTGCGTGCGACTCAATGAAGCATATCATGCGTGGGGCGATTTCTATCTGGAGGGCTACGGGTGGATTCCCTTTGACACACAGATGAAGAACGCCTTTCCCGATAGCGATTACTTTGGCTACTACAACGGCTCCAACATCATCGTCATGCAGGACTTCGGCTACGACATTATCAAAGGATTGCCCACCTATTGGTTCCATTATTTCAATAATTATTGGTATTCGGGCAAATGCAAAGTAAACAGCCAACAGAAGCAAAGGCTGAATGGAGAGTCCTTGCTCACTGACAAGCCAGTCACGACGCATGTAATAATTACGCGATGAGTCTTGCTGTTGATGCCACAACATGCAATCATCTTATTCATATTGTGTTTATTGACTTTTGCAGTTCTTCTAAGAATCGGGCGGCATGTCCGCCGTCCATCTGCACGTGGTGAAACTGGAAGGAGATGGGCAAGGTTGTCCTCAGCCAGCCCTTGCGGTAGCGGCCCCACATCACCATCGGATTAC
>CAJONZ010000083.1 GCA_905236065.1 uncultured Bacteroidaceae bacterium
AAGTTGCCGGAGTGGTCGAACGGGGCGGACTCGAAATCCGCTATACGGCTTGCTGTATCGGGGGTTCGAATCCCTCACTTTCCGCAATCTTTATACTGGGCTATGCTGACTGCATAGCCCTTTTCTATTTCCATCCGAGTAACAAGCTCCACATGATTAGAAAGAGAGAGAAGCTGTTTCAGGTTATCGTCAATGCCCCGTCCTGTCAGCTTGACGACAGCCTCTTTCCTCGTCCACAACTCTGCAAAGACAAGGTCGGGATGCTCCGCCTGAGCATAGCGGGCATACTCCGCGTCGCTCATAAAATAGCGGGCAACGGCATCGTTGCCACGCCCAATACACTCAATGTCAATGCCCACAGGGGCATCGGACACTGCCACGGCAATGCCCGCCTTGCAATGGCTCATGTTGAAATGGACATGCGGAAACTCAAGCAAGGTCGGTTTCCCATGCTCACCAATGAGAAAATGCGGCTGTTCGCTGATGCCATATTCCCGCTGCAAAGCTTCACACAGAAGCAGGTAGCTGAAGGCACACTCCATCTGCCCCTCAGTGTGTTTGAACCTGAGCGCCTGCTCACGTCGCCAAGCAGGAAGCCGGTCGAGGGCTTCCTGCAGGCAAATAGGATCGAGAAAATCTTTAACGTAATAGTGCATGGAGATTTTCAGGCTTCCTTCTTTGGAGCTAAAATCCAAAGCAAGATGTAAGCCAAAAGCCCCGTACCGATGCCGAGTGTCAGGAACAGGAATCCGATGCGTACAAGCAAGGGGTCAATGCCGAAATATTCAGCCAAACCACCACACACACCGCCAATCTTCTTGTCAGTCTGTGACAGATAGAAACGCTTTTCCATTTTAACTCTTAATTTCTAATTTTTAACTGTTCATTGTACTACCTTTCCTCATCGGGATGCGCCAGGTAATAAGCCCGCAATGCCGTACTGGTCACCTTGATGAAGCCCTTGGCATCCTCGCTGCTCCAAGCCTTCGCCGTCTCGCCATACTCACCCAGCTTATTCTTCACAAGGTCGTTCGGCGAATCAACACCTACCGTCTGGAAACAGAGCGGACGGAGCTCCAGCGTCACCTCACCCGTTACATTGCGCTGGCTGCTGGTCAGCATTGCCTCAATGTCGGGCATGACTGGCTCCAGGTACTGGCTCTCATGCAGGAACATGCCATACCAGTTGCTCACCTGATCCTTCCAATACTGCTGCCACTTCGACAACGTGTACTTCTCCAGGAAACGGTGGGCACCGATAATCAGCATCGGAGCCGCAGCTTCAAAGCCCACACGTCCCTTGATGCCGATGATGGTATCACCCACATGGCAGTCACGACCGATGCCGTAAGCCGCACCTATCTCCTCCACGGCCTGAATCGCCTTAATCTTGTCGTCATACTTCTGGCCGTTCACCGAGCAAAGCTCACCCTTCTCGAAGCCCAACTTCAGCGTCTCCGGGCCCTCCTTCACAGGGTGCTTCAGGTAGGCAGACTCGGGAAGCCCCTGCTTCGAGTCCAGAATCTCACCGCCGCAGATACTGGTGCCCCAGATGCCCACATTGTACGAATACTTCAGCTTGGCAAAGTCGGCGGCAAAGCCATTCTTGTTCAGGTAGTCAATCTCCTCCTGACGGCTCAGGTTCCCGTCGCGGGTCAGCGTGATAATCTCCACACCCGGAGCCATCACCAGGAACGTCATGTCGAAACGAATCTGGTCGTTACCCGCACCCGTACTGCCGTGGGCAATAGCACTGGCACCAATCTCCTTGGCATAGCGGGCAATGGCTAACGCCTGGAAAATGCGCTCGGAACTTACCGAAATGGGATAGCAATTATTGCGTAGCACATTGCCAAAGACCATGTACTTCAGTGACTTCTCATAATACTCCTGCGTCACGTCGAGCGTTACATACTTCGTCGCACCTAATTTGTAGGCATTCTCCTCGTTCGTCTTCAGCTGTTCAGCTGAGAAACCGCCCGTGTTGGCACAAGCCGCATACACCTCATATCCTTTTTCCTTTGCAAGATACATCACTGTGTAGGACGTATCCAAACCGCCGCTGAAAGCAACGACCACCTTTTTCTTTTCCATATTATCTTTTAATTTATAATTTTTAATCGTTAATTGTTAGCCCCCAAAGGGGTATCCCTCCCCTTGAGGAGAGGTTAGGAAGGGGCTTATATCAAGCCCCGCTTCACCATTTCCCGCATCACCTCCTGGAATACCTCCACAGGCGTCGGCTCACCCTTATGCTTCTCCGGGTCGTAGAGCATACCCGTGCAGATGCAGAACTTACGCTGCTTCGCCATCAGGATATCATGGTTCACACAGCCCCGGCAACCCCGCCAGAAAGCATCGTCGTCCGTCAGCTGCTGGAAACTTACAGGCACATAGCCCAACGCCGTGTTCATCTTCATCACGGCATCGCCACTCGTCAGCGAGAAAATTTTTGCATGGGGCCACCGCACACGCGCCAGCGTGAACGTATGGTCCTTAATCCGCTTCGCAATATTGCGGCCCTGATAATCTGGATGCACAATCAGCCCTGACGTCGTCACATACGACTTGTTGCCCCACGTCTCAATATAGCTGAACCCCACGAACTTGTCGCCCAGCTCGGTCTGCACACTCGGATCCAGTGCCAGCACAGCCTTTCCCTCGCGCATCTTCGTCGCCACATACTCATGTGTACGCTCTGCAATGCCCGTACCCCGCCGCTTCGCAGCCTCGCGAATCGTGTCGAGAATCAAGTCCACATACTTCTCATGGCCGGCATCAGCCACAATCACCTTTATTCCGTCTTCGTATATCATATTATATATTACAGCCCCTCTCCCCCTACCCCCTTCTCTCCTTTTTGAGCGAGGGGAAGCCATACGGATTGGGATTTAAACTTTTAATTTCTAACCCAAAGGCACGATCGTTCTCAACTCATGTTCCAGCACCGCCTTGTCGCAGCCCTCTTCCAGCGCCATGAAAATCGTGTCGTCACCCGCAATGGTGCCGATAATCCCCTGGAAGCCTGCATTGTCAATGTCACTCGCCAGCCCACTCGCATAGCCCGGTCGGCACTTGATGATGGCCAGTTGTCCTGACACCCGGAGCGTCGCCGCCCCTTTCGCCGAAGGATGGTTCGCCAGCCGATGCTCCCTCACACGATGGTAATAAGGATTCTCCGGCAACATATACACCGGCCTGCCTCCCGTGCCAATCCCCTTCACAACCTTCAGCAACTTCAAGTCACGCGAAAGCGCCGACTGCGTCAGCACAAAACCCTCCTTCGCCAGCGCACGCGCCAGCTCCTCCTGACTGCCAATCTCCATCGACTGCACAATCGCCCTGATTCTCGTCAGCCTGACTTGCCTCACATTCATGCCTGTTTTTTTCATATTTATGCCAAAACGGCTGCAAAGTTACCCATTTTTTTCCATACCCCATCATAATTATGCCATTTTTTTCACATAGAAGCTACAGGAGGTATCGATTCAGCGTCCTGATGGTATTTCTGCGGATAGTCATACAATTTTATAATTTAGAACGGAGCGACCCCATATCAAGGAATCGAATAATTACTCCGACTGTTTTTAATGTAAAAAAAACATAAAGACGGGGCTGTCCTTTTCTGTTTGGAAATCTATTGTTAAATTTGCACGGCGTAAGGAATGCCGGCATGAGGTTTGTTTGATTTTCGTTTTACCAAAAATATTAATTTATCAGTTGTTTCTATGGCTTTAATGGAAGACATCATTGCGCGTGCAAAGGGTAACAAGCAGCGCATCGTGCTCCCGGAATCGATGGAGGAGCGCACGATTACGGCTGCCGACCGGGCTTTGGCCGACGGTTTGGCGGACATCATCCTGATTGGCAATCGGGAGGAGATTCTGGCTTTGGCAGACAAGTTGGGCCTGACCCACATTGGCGAGGCCACAATCATCGACCCGGCGACGAGCGAGAAGACGGAGGAGTATGCACAGTTGCTGTTCCAGCTGCGCCAGAAGAAGGGCATGACGCTGGAGAAGGCGCGGGAGCAGGTGCTCGACCCGCTGTATTTCGGCTGCCTGATTATCAAGAGCGGCGATGCGGACGGTCAGATTAGCGGTGCGCTCTCGACGACGGGCGACACGCTGCGTCCAGCGTTGCAGATTATCAAGTGTTCGCCGGGCATTACATGTGTGAGCGGTGCGATGCTGCTGATTACGCAGACACCGCAATATGGCGAAGAGGGTGTGCTGGTAATGGGCGACGTGGCTGTAACGCCAATGCCCGATGCACAGCAGCTGGCTCAGATTGCTGTCTGCACGGCTCAGACGGCGAAGTCGGTAGCTGGTTTTGCCGACCCGCGTGTGGCTATGCTTTCGTTCTCGACGAAGGGCAGTGCGAAGCATGAAGTGGTAGATAAGGTAGTCGAGGCTACGCGCCTGGCCAAGGAGCTTGACCCGTCGCTGAAGATTGAGGGTGAGTTGCAGGCTGACGCGGCACTGGTACCAAGTGTGGGCCAGAAGAAGGCTCCTGGCAGTGAGATTGCGGGCCATGCCAACGTGCTGGTAGCTCCATGTCTGGAGGTGGGCAACATCGGCTACAAACTGGTACAGCGCCTGGGCAATGCGGATGCCATCGGCCCGATTCTACAGGGCATCGCCCGACCGGTGAACGACCTGAGCCGTGGGTGCAGTGTGGATGATATTTACAAGATGGTGGCCATTACGGCTTGCCAGGCGATGGATGCAAAATAGGAAAGTTAAAAATTAAAACAGCCCCCTCCTAACCTCCCCCCATAGGGGAGGGATGCCCACTTTTGGGGAATAGGGGATTGGGGCTAAATGATAAAAAGATGAAGAAGATTCTTGTATTGAACTGCGGAAGCAGTTCTATTAAGTATGCGCTCTACAACATGGATGACAGGAGCGTGATAACCAGCGGTGGCATTGAGAAGATTGGTCTGCCCGATTCATTTATCACCATGAAGCTGAATGGCGAGAAGCACAAGATGGAGGAGCCAGTGAAGGAGCATACAGCTGGTGTGCAGCTGATTTTCCGAGTACTGACGAGTGGGGAGTATGCTGTGCTGAAATCGTTGGACGAGTTGGACGCTGTGGGTCACCGCATGGTGCATGGCGGCGAACGCTTCAACCAGTCGGTGGTGTTGACACCGGAGGTGATGGAGGCGTTTGCGGCTTGCAATGATTTGGCTCCGCTGCACAATCCAGCGAACATCAAGGGTGTGAATGCGGTGAGTGCCTTGCTGCCAAACATTCCGCAGGTGGGCGTGTTTGACACGGCTTTCCACCAGACGATGCCCGACTATGCCTATATGTATGCCCTACCGTATGAACTGTACAGCAAGTATGGGGTACGCCGCTATGGTTTCCACGGAACGAGCCACCGCTATGTCAGTCAGCGTGTGTGTGAGTTCCTGGGTGTGAAGCCGGAGGGCCAGAAGATTATCACCTGCCACATTGGCAACGGTGCCAGCATTGCTGCCGTGAAGAATGGCAAGTGTGTGGATACGTCGATGGGTCTGACTCCGCTGGAGGGCCTCATCATGGGTACCCGTTCTGGCGACATTGATGCCGGCGCCGTGACGTTCCTGATGGATAAGCTGGAACTGGACACGAAGGGTATCAGCAATTTGCTGAACAAGAAGTCGGGTCTGGCCGGCGTGAGCGAACTGAGCAGCGATTTCCGCGACATTCTGGCTGGCATCGAGGCTGGCAACGACAAGGCTCGCCTAGCCAAGGAGATGTACACGTACCGCATCACGAAGTACATTGGTCAGTATGCTGCCGCCATGGGTGGTGTGGATATCATCCTGTTCACGGGCGGTGCTGGCGAGAACCAGTGGGAAGTGCGCGAGGGTGCAACCGAGGGTCTAGAGTTCATGGGTGTGAAGATGGACCAGCAGAAGAACCGTTCGTGCCGTGCGAAGGAAGCTATCCTCAGTGCGGACGACTCAAAAGTCACCGTTTGCTGCATCCCAACGGACGAGGAGCTGATGATTGCGCTCGACACGTTAGAGCTAACGAAATAACAAATAATAATTAACAATTAAAAGTTAAAAATTAAAATGGACTGGTGCAATGCTCAAATGCGCCAGTCCATTTTTACTTTTAACTTTCAATACAGGTATTTGTGGTTTTGCAAGATGAGGGCAGGCAGCAGGTCGTAGGTGTAGTCGGGGGCGCCGCAGAAGTCGTAGAAGACGAAACCGAGGCGGCTGTCGTAGGTAGCGCTTTGCAGTAATTGGTGGACGTAGGCGTTGTGGGTCTTGGCGTAGGTCGAAGGATTGCTACCGAAAAGTTTCCAGGCTACGTTCATGAAAGTGTAGTACCATCGCGTGCTTTTGTCGCTGTTGGCAGCGTCAAGGTTTGCCCGGATGTAGTCTTGCTTGGTGGATGTGTTCGTGGCGTTGTAGTTATCGGTAATGGTGGCTTGGCAGATGGCGGTGCTGTTGGTGTAGTTGATGGTCGTGGTGAAGGTGGCGTCGTCTTCCCAGCTGGCTGTCAGTCCGCCATAGACGGTGCCGTAGTAGCTGGACTCTGGGCCGTAGGGGTTGTGGCTGACTACTACGACTTTTCCCCGGCAGTCGGAAAGTGAGGTTGTGGTCGTTATTTTCTGCAACACGTGGGCTTTGTTGGCAAGCAGGTAGGAGCGGATGCTGGTGCGCCAAGTAGATGAATAGTCGTTGGAGCCGCTGGCATCTTCTTTTTGCAGGTTAATGAAGACCGTCTCGGTGGGATTCTCTTTCAGGTAGTTGATGATGACGTCCATCGCGTCTTTCCATTTCACGCCCGTACCAATGAGGCCGTGGTAGATTTCCAGGTTCTCCAATTGGATGTCGGCTTCGCTGGAGGCGTTGTAGCGGGGACGCAGGTCGAAGGCACGGACTCCAGCTGCCAGTTGGTCGCCGATGCTGAGGCTCTGGGTCTTTGCCATGCCGGTAGTTACACTGCCGGTGGCAGCATCGTGGGCTCCAGGCAGGGTGAGCATGTTCAGGCGTACTTTGCTGGGGATGGTGGCCAGCCAGTTGTTCTGCCGGGCTTTTGCCTCGCTAAAGGTGTAGCGGTGGACATAATTGTTCTGCCGTGTCTTGATGAGGGTGGAGTCGGTCATGGAAAGAAATTTGCTGCCGTCATATTGCAGGGTGATGGTCAGGCCGTTGGTCAGGTTGGTCAGGATGGAAAGAGGTGTTTCCACAAACCGTTGTCCGGTAGCCACGTCGATTCGGATGATGTCGGAGGCTGTGGATGAAGAGGCTGCGTAGGGAGCCATGGCTTTGTTGGTGGCCAGTTTCTTCTCATCGTTCGACATGATGAACACGGTGTTGACGGTGTGTGACTGGGCGAACTCGGCAAAATCGACTTTGAGCTGTTTGGTGGGGCGGCTGAAGACTACGCTGTCACAAACGAGGTCGCTGGCTGTCAGTTCCAACCCGGCAGAGAGAAGTCGGTTCTCATAGATGCCGTTCCGACAGATGTAGATGGAGTCGGCTGCGGCCACTGACTGACTGATGAGGGAGAGGAAAAGGATGAGAAGGGTTGGAAGAAGAGCGTTCATGGTGCTTGCTTTTTTATGGGTTGTCTCTTTGGCGGACTTATTCCACCGTGGCGGGAATAATTTTCACTTCGGAGCAAAGGCCGGAGGGAAGAGGTGACCAGGTGTCGTATAAAGTTCGCTTGTAGTTGAGGTCAACGACGTTGATTTCCTTGAATTTCCGCCATCGCACCCTCTGTCGGTCAAGTTGGGCGATGCGGTTGGCTGGCAGGTTGCAGACTTCCACCTCCAGTGTGTTTTCTCCCTCGTGGCAGTGGCGGGTGATGTCCAGACGGTAAGGTACGGCAAAGAGGGTGCCGCAGTCTTTGCCGTTGACATAGACATGGGCTGTCTCCCTGACGTCGCCGAGGTCGAGGATGAAGGCGGCACCGGGCTGGATGCTGCCCAGACGGAAAGTGGTCTTGTAAACCCCTGTTGCCATCGTCGTGTTGCAAAGCGAGTCGCCCAGTTCAGTCCAGGATTTTGGTGTGTCCATCTTCCATGTCTGGGTAATGGGCGTGGGTGCAGCTTCCTTGAACGAAAGGGTCCAGCCTGTGAGTTTCCCGGCACAGTAGTCGAGGCAGTTGTAGTAAGGGTGTGGTTTTACAGCCGTAAGATGTTGCGCTGTTGCCGTTGTGAAAGTACGCAAAAGGATGCTTTCACCACTGCGGAGTTGGATGCGGATGCGGCCTTGTTCGTCCATCTTGGCTTGGGTGATGTCGCCATTCATGGGGTTGTAGAACAGGGCGGAGGCGGCTTTTACGCCTAATTCCACGTAGCTGTCAACGTCTTTCCCTTGCAGGTTCGAGATGAAATAATGATGGCCTTCCGCATTACGGCGACGGATGCAGCTGAGTCCTTGGACGGAGCGCATGGACTCTGGACGTGCCTCGGTGCCTTGCAGGGCTGTCTGATAGTCGTCGGCCAACACCGCGTTCTTCTTCAGGGATTTCAGCAGTTTGACGAAAGCTTTTTGCTCGTTTTTCTTTTCATAGCCAGGAACGGATGCGGGGTAGTCCTTCACAAAGATGACTTTGTAGCCCGCTTTGGCCAGTTCGTCCAGTTTCTGAGCAGTGGCAAGTGGCATGAACTGTACGTCGGGGATGATGATAGCGGCATAGCGGCGTGTCACCTCGTCCTGTTGGATGTAGCGGTCGCTGATGTAATCCACGTCGTAGCCCCCCTTGATGATGGTCTGCACGGTGTTGATGAACTTTGGGGCACGTTTCTCCATGGAATGGATGTCAAAGAGTGCCACCGTGCCGGGTTGGTCGTAAATCATGTCATAGAAAGGCAGATAGACAAGGATGTCGTTGTCCGGCTCCCCCCATTGCAACATGGACTGGCAACGCTGGATGTAGCTGGAAAAGGCAGGCATACTGGACCACCAGTTGTTGTTGGGCGACATATCGACACTGGCATAGAAGCGCCAGCCTGGCCACGCCTCGTCCTTCGGGGAGTAGCAGGCACCGTGGAAATAGACGTGGTTGATGCCGGAAATGAAAAAGAGGTCGAGGTCGGGTTTGCATTGCGACAAAGAGGTGCGGAAATGTTCCGTCAGCCACGTGAATGTCTCGCTGGAAGTCAACTTGTGTCCACTCAGATGGGCACCACTGGAGGCATATTTCAGCATGGAAATGTCGGAAAAATTCTTCTTCGTGAAGCCGGAATCAGTACGCAGCCCACGAATGCCGAAATTACTCAACCCGAAGCCTTCACACTCAGGAATATCGACGGCGGCATACAGGTCGAGCAGATTGGCTGGTGAGCCGTGTGCCTGGTTACGAGTCAGCGAACCGTGTTTGTGTGCCCAGTCCGTCCATTGTGTGGTGAAATTTTCATAAAGCAACTCGGCCAGCGTCTCCCGATAATCGGAAAGGATGCGTTTGTCGGCGTCGGTGCGCAGTGAGTCTGGAGTCGCAAAGGGCGAGAGATGATTGTACAGGTCATATTTGCGACGAGCCTGGAACTCCGCTCTCAGGTTGGGAGTCCAGTCTGCCCCATAGACTTCATAGCTGTCGTTGAAGAAGTTCTTGGGACAGGCAACATTCTGATTGGCAAAGGCCGTGTCGAAACGCGCCAGGTAGTGCGCCACGGCATCTTTGCTGAAATGGTCGATGACAAAGCCTTCGCCGCCGGGTGCAGCACGTTTCACTTTTTGTTTGGTTTTCCCGACTTCGATCGTTGTTTTTCCTTGGGTCGTCGTAAAAACGGCTTTAGTCGCAGCATCTTCTTCGGTAACGAAAGGCCCTCCGAACGGCCAGCCCGTTCCTGTGGCCATGTTGATTTCTATGCCCAGCCGCTTGCCTTCTGCCTCCGTATGCTTCAGCATCTGCATCCATCGGGGCGAGAGATAGCTGATTTCGTTGGCATCATTGCCCTGAACGCCGTAGATGGGGGTTATCTCTACGCCACCAATGCCTGCTTTGGCCATTTCCTCAAGGTTATAGGTTAGCCCCACTTCATCCACGGCGGAGCCCAACCACCACCAACGAGTGTAGGGTTTGCTTTCCTGTGTGATGGGAATCTGCAAATCGGAGGGGCCGTTCCAGGCATTCTGAGCAGTTGCACTGAATGAGAGCAGGAACAGCGAACTATATATAAATAATGTGGTGACGAGTGTCTTCATACTATCTTGATTGTTTTAATTTCCGTCAGGCTTTACTACATCAATGAAGGGGCCGCAGTTCCAATGGAAAGTCTTCCAATCGTCGGGCTGGGCAGGATTATAGTCCTTGTAATCAGGACGCAGGAACTTCACCAACGGGCTGTTCATTTCTTTCAGTCCACAAACAATCATCTTGCTGATTTCAAAAGCCCCATAAGGATTCCAGTGAGTATTGTCCTCGAACTGCTTGCCTTGGTTCGGGAAAGTGCCGACGGGATAATGTACCAACGTTCGCTTGCTGTCCTCTACGCCTAACGTTTCCAGCAAGGTGCGGGTCATGTCGTGCAGTTCTATCAGCTGAACACCCAAGTCTTTGGCCACAAAGCGCATGGCATCGGGATATTGTCCGTGAGTCTCTACAATCTTTCCATCCTCAAAGCGGCGGCGCTGCGTCGGCGTGACAAATATCGGCGTGGCTCCCTTCTCACGAATCTGGTCCACATAGACCTTCAGGTAATAGGCAAAATTGTAGAAAGCTCCTGCACCAGCCGACTTTTCTTTCTGGTCATTGTGCCCGAATTCTATCATCACATAGTCGCCAGGCTTAGCCAGTGAGACTATCTTTTTCAAGCGATTCTGTGCATAGAAACTGGATGCGCATAACCCGCTTTCCGCATAGTTGGCCACGGCCACCTCGTCGGTCAGCCAGTTTGTGAACATCTGTCCCCAACTCGTCCAGGGCTCCTTATCCTGATCCACGACGGTAGAGTTCCCACAGAGGTAGATGGTCGGCACGTCGGCTGGCTCTATCTTAATTTGCGAACACGTCGGTGCATCGCCGTTAATCTCAATGGTGAGTTTATCATCCCACAGCAAGGCAGTCTTCTCTCTCGGTTTGATTTTCACAACATCCTTCTTTCCGTCGGGCAGGTTGATGGTCGTGTTGCGTTTGTTCACCACGAACGAGAATGTCTTGAATTCCCCCTTCTTGGTCTCTGCGTCATAGACATACAGGCGGCGCGATTCCGCACGGACCGTGGTGCTGCCCTTCTTTTTCTTGCTGCCCACCGTGACAGTCACCTTGTAGTTTCCGTCTGGGACTGCCACGGAAAAGTAGAAAAGTCCCTCCGAAAGTTTGTAGGTGTCAGTTTGCAACTTCTTGGCTTCTGCAACGATGTCTTGAAAGTCATAGCCATATCCCTTTTCGTCAGAATAAACGTCTGCCGCCGTGATTTTCGTGGCATTTTTGTCCCTTCCGTCGAAAGAGAAATTGAATGTCTGCGCCTTGGTGGCAAGCGTCCCTGCCAACAACAGTGCGGTGAATAGAACAGAATGTTTCATCATTTAAGTTTTGGGTTAATAGGTTTTTTGTTATTTAAGTGTCGGTTTCAGTTCGTCGGGAGAGTCGTTCGTGTACATATTCACGCCACCAGCCGTTTTAGTGAACAATTCGGCAATGCGTTCTTGGGCTATCGTCCACTTCGGGTTGAATTTGTCTGAAAGCATATATCGCAGGATGGAAGCTCGCATCTGCCTTGCTACGATGCGCGTGTCAAGATTCTGCGTCAAGTCCATCGTCGTCATCACCAACTTGCCCCGCCCTACTTTGGCCTCGAACAGCATACCGATTTTGCGGCTGACAAACCACGTGTCGATGCTCTGTATCAGCGGTTGGAACTTTTCAGGGAAATAAGTGAGCTGCATCACGGGGGCTCGGTTCACCAACTCCCACCACTGCATGTCACTGTGGTATTCCGTCGGGAACGTCTCAAAAATGCTGTGCGTATTATCCACAAAGATGCCTGTGGTGTGCGGTGGACGCATCTTGAACCAGCTCGTATTCCAGAACACCGGCGTAAATTGCTGTACCACTTCCTTACCATACGTCACCTTGTTGCCGGCACAAATCAACACCTTGCCGCCCTTCTTCAAAATATTCCGTGCCTTCTTGTCCAGTGAGTCCGTCACATAGATGTCATTGAACATCGTGTGCAGGGCAAACAGTCCGGCAGTCAGATTGTTCTTCTTGCGGGTATTCTCGTTGGCCAATGCCTCCATCTCGTCTTCCGCCGGATACACCCAGAAGTCCCAGTGATTCTTAGCCTCCGTGCCTGGAATGTTCACGGTGAGGGTATATTTGCTGGCTTGCTTCACCCCATTCAGTGGAATGCGGATGCTTCCCAACTCCTGATTGCCACCTACAGGCAAGTCTTTTGTCTCAAAATCGCCCGAAGCCAACACCCCGTCTGCTCTCTGAACAGTCCAATGCGGCGTCACGGCTTCCAGCGTCTTCTCGCTGAATTGGGACAATTCCACGTCAGCCTCAAAAGTCTCCGTATTCTTGTACGTGAATTTCTTGATTTTCGCCAATGGGACAATTGGCGAACAGAACGCACGGAACTCCTCTGCACTGATATATCCCTTATTATCAAAGAACACGTCGGTCACACCCACCAAGGCCGTACCCTGACCCGAATAGTCGTTCAGCGAAAGCAACTGGAACCCCGCATATTTTGGCGTCCGCAGCGTCCTTTCTATCTCTGCCTTGTAGCAGAGAGCCTGCAACTTACCGGAAGCCATCATGAAGTCCCGTCCACGGCCCTCCATGCCGTTGTCATCCAGCAAGTCCCGGAATATCTCAAAGTTCTTAGCCTTGTTCACACCCGTATATTTGCCAATTTCATCAAAGTTCGGGAAGGCACACCACTGGCCCGTCTCATGCGACACAAACGGCATGGTGATGGGGGTGTTCGGGGCATCCTTGCCATTGTATGTCTCAATATTTTTGGCAAAGTTCACCACCGACTCCGGCGCCCTCTTCGTCCATTCGTTCAGGCCACGGGCACCCGCTTTCACTGCATATTCGCTGCCAGGCTGCCAAGCCCAGCCCCCACCTACGCTGAATCCACAGTACAGGTGGCGTGGGTCGTGCGCCTTGATTTTCGCCACAGCCTCCGTTGACCACTTCACCCAGTTGCCCGCCGGCTCATTTCCAAAGGCAAAGAACATGAACGAAGGGTGATTACCATAGGTATCGACAATCCGTTCGCCCTCAGCATACAGATAATCGTCAATAAACTCACCCCGTCCCAGCTTTACACCGTGGTTGGGCCATGACGGACCCTCCGGCTGAATGTACATGCCCGTCAAGTCGGCAGCCATGAACGCGGCCTCTGGTGGACAATAGCTGTGAAAACGCACGTGGTTCAATCCGTAGCTCTTACACGTCTTGAACAACTTAACCCACGAATCCACGTCCATGGGTGGATAGCCCGTGTTCGGGAAGTCGCAGTTTTCCACCGTGCCACGCAACATCACCTCACGACCGTTCACATAGAACATTTTATCCTTTATCTCCACCTTTCTCATGCCGAAAACCCGCTCTTCCTTGCAGGTACGATTTTTCGTCTTCACCTCCACATACAAGCGGTACAACTGCGGATTGAACTCATCCCACAACAACATATCGTTCCCCATGTCCAGGGTCATGTCCAACGTATTCTCCTTCTCCAGCAGCGGGTCAATCGTCGTGGTCATCCTTTTCTCCTTCAACACGTGCTTTTTGTCACTGTTGAAAGCCTCCGCCCACACCGTCACCGTCGCCAGTTCCTTCTCCATAATATTGTCAAAGGCCAGATGGACACGCGCCATCCGCTTATCCACGTCAGGATACACTTGCACACTGTGCAACAGACTTGCCTGCCGCAACACAATCTCGCCTACAATGCCGTTCCAGTCACCTTGCGTCTGGTCGCTGATGGAGTGCGAATCCTGTCCCACCGGCACCAATGCAGGGTTGTTGTCAATACAGACTGTGATGGTATTCTCGCCCGGGTCGAAGAAAAGTCCGTAGATAGAATATACATGAGGTACGGAAAGCGAATTCCGATTCTCATAAATCTTCTTCTCATTAATCCACACCTGACTCACGATGTGTGGACGCTCCAACACCAACTCATACATATCCGTCAGGGTTGTCCGCTTCATCGTAACCTTACGCTTGTACCACGCCCTGCCCACATAATGTTTGTCGGGGGTCAGGAAAAACTGCAGCTTCATGTCCTTTCCTGGACTGCGGTACGCTGACATATACGGGTTGAAGAAATAGCTGGAGTCATACAGCGACCCCACCCACTGCGTGTACATTGAAATATCGTCACCTTTCAACTGTTGCGGCATACTGGCAGGCAGTGTGATTCGGTCTTCCAATTGGTATTCGGGCATATACCAGCCCTCTTCCTCACCTTTGTTTTCTCTGTCAATCTGGAATTGCCATTCCCCTGACAGATCGATGACCTCCTGTGCATTCATCACACAGCCTATAAACATACAAAAAAGAAAAAACAGACTCTTTTTCATCTCGTCGTGTATTTTTTGATGGATTACGATGTATTTTTCATGGTGGGTTCATTTATTAATGATTAGAACACACCTTATGTCTCTTGGCTGCAAATATAAAGAAAAAAAACGAAACGTGCGGCGCATACTTTAAGAAATTTGCAACAACCTGAAATATTTTTGCACGAAAGGGAGAAAAGGGGATTGGGCTCACTCAAAAAAAAGCGGCAACCCCCATCGGGATTGCCGCTGTACAACGATTCGTGTAAACGTCTGAGGTTATTCGCCTGGAGCGATGGCACCAGCAGGACAAGCGTCTGCGCAAGTTCCGCAGTCAACACAAGAATCTGGGTCGATAACATACTTGCCATCACCTTCTGCGATAGCACCTGATGGACACTCACCAACGCAAGTTCCACACATTACACAATCATCACTAATTACGTAAGCCATAATGTTTATTTTCTTTTTTAGTTTGTAAATCCATTTGTTTTTACGATGCAAATGTAGAAAAACTTTGCAATATGTACCAAATTTTGAGTAGAAAAACTTTTTTCCGATGGGCTTTTTACTACCCAGAAGCAGGTATTCCGCTCATTTCCGCCTTCTTGGAAGTCTCAGTTTTTACGTTTTTCCGTTTACGTCCGAAAGCAACTTGGTTTTTTCAATTAGCCCCCGCAAATCACTTTTCATTTTAGCTCCACGCTTTGCAGAGCAGCCTCCAGTTCTCGGATGAGAGCACGTTTCTTTTTGTTGGGGGCAAAGACAAAGCCTTCGCTCACCAACAGTCTCTCGTTGAGCGTATCCAATTGAATATAACTGACAAAGGGGCCTCCCATTGCATCTCCCTTCATATCCCAGAGTCCACGCACGACCATCTGGAGCGCACCACTTTCAGGGTCTGTCCTCTGGTTGTAGCTGAGGGTACGGGCATCTGTTTCCATCCACTGGCCTTCGTGCCCGCCGGGGATGTTCACCCGCATCACGGAGTCGCGGACAGCGGCGAAGGTCTCAAACGAGAGGTTTTGCAAAGGCAAGGTGTAAAGGCAGATGTTCAACTTGAAATCCTGATTGCCCGTCGAGGCCCAGAAGAAGTCTTTTCCTGCTTTTACCTGACGGATGTCGGCTGGGGCGTTTATCTTGACGCCAAACTGCTTTTCGGCTTGCTGACTGACCACACCACTATGCTTCTTCGACAGGCGCTGACGCTCGCGGCTGAACTCCTGTTCGTTGAACAAGCCCAGTATCTGCTCCCGTCTTTCCTGCAACAGTAAGGCCAAGGCTGCGTCGTCAGGGGCATAGAGCGAGACAATCAGTTGCGGACGACAATACAAGTCACGGGCAATCCGCATCTCCGCCGTCTGATACTTGCTTCCTATTTCCACCCACAGGATGTTGGCATACACCTTGAACGTACTGTTAAAACGAACAGGGTCAATTTTGATGCACTTAAAGTTAGGTTCATTCTGTGGCAATCCCTCGATGGAACTTTCCACGACATCCATCAGAGCCTTCCCTGTCTGGGTCTTCAACCACTCCTTGTTGGCCACGACCAACAGTTCGTAGGGTGCGCTCTGGGCAGCACCCGTGACAGCCTTCCCTTTGTTTTCTTCCACACAGGAAGAAAGGAAAGCTACCAATAAAACATAATGCATCATGCGAAATGCATAACGAGTCATGGCGGCAGCAAATTCTTCATTCTTCATTTTTCATTCATCATTCTTCACTCTTCATTTTCACAATCTCCGTACCGCAGAGCAGGAAACAGCCCAGGCCGTAGTCATCGAAGTCGGGCTGGCGGTCGTAGGTCACGGGCTGCGAATCCTTTGGTTCCTTGCCCGTACCCTGTACGTAACCCAGGAAACCATTGTCGTGCAGACAATCCTTCACCATCTTTTGCCAGGTGCTGAAGATAATCGGCTTATATTTTGCCGCAGGCAAGATACCCGTGCGTACCCCCCAAGCCATGCCGTAGATGAACAGAGCGGTGCCCGAAAGTTCCTTGCCCCCAAAATCATCTGGGTCTGCCAGTGAGGCATACCAATAACCGTCGGGCTGCTGACATTTTAGCAGGGCTTTGGTCATACGCAGGAAATCCGTCTTATAATCCTTGTAATGAGGGTCTTGTGGCAGCGACTCCATCGCTCGCACCAGGGCGGCATACACCCATCCGTTCCCACGGCTCCAGTAACAATTCTTTCCGTTCGGCGTAGTGAATGGAGCCACAAAGTCCTTGTCCCTCCACCACAGACCTTCCTTCTTGTTGAAAAAACCACCGGCAATGGAGTCGCGGCTCGTGCGATACATTTGCCACCCTTGTTCCGCATAGCGCAGGTAGTCGGGGTCACCCTGCAACCGTTTCATGGCACTCAGTTTCGTCATTACGGGCAGCCCCATCTGGATGGCATCAATCCATGTCCAGTCGCCAAACGAACCATTCGACGAGCCATTACCCTGCTTCTGAGGCACATTGCGACAGGCTATCAGGTTGTCCATACATGCAATGGTCGGCCCAGCGTGACCCATGTCCAGATAAGTCTGGCAGCAGCAATAGTCATCGGCATCACGGGTTTTCACACCGTTGCGAGGCATCCATTTGTGTGCCGTTCCCCAGTCCATGATATATTTATAATAGGTATCGGCCTTTTCGCCACCCAGCGACCTTTCCAGTTCGGCCAAGGCATAAAGCCCTTCAAAATACACGCCACGGGTCCACAGGTTCGACGGGCGCTCCTTCTTGACGAAGGTCGGTGCGCCTGCATCTGGATATTTTTGGATGAAGTAGTCGTTTGCCAATTCCATGGCTGCCATGATTTCCTGACAGGTAGGCTGTGCGGAAAGCGTTCCGGCAACCATGCATAGCATTGTGAGGATGGTGATAAAAAGCTGTTTCATAGGTTTATTATAAGTTAGAGGTTAGGGGTTATAGGTTATGGGGTAGAGTGCGGCAAATTTTTCACTTTTCAGTTCCCCAAAAGAGGCATCCAAGCGAATGGAGTCACTCCCCTATTGCTCGTTGTTTGCCGTTTCAGCCAACATGCTTTCCAGTTCGTTTCCGGCCAGTCGGAGGCGGAACTCACCCCGCATGGCCACGCTGATGGCACCCGTTTCTTCACTCACGATGATGGCGATGGCATCCGACTGCTGCGTAATGCCCAATGCTGCACGGTGGCGCAAACCCAGCTCCTTGGGGATGTTGAGCGAGTGGCTGACCGGCAGGATGCAACCCGCAGCGGTGATGCGTCCATGCGAGATAATCATCGCACCGTCGTGCAAGGGAGAGTTTTTGAAGAAGATATTCTTAATCAGTTCGCTGTTGATACGTGCGTCGATGGTCTCACCCGACTTGATGATGTCGTTCAGCGACATCTCCCGCTCCAGGATGATGAGCGCCCCAATCTGGTTTTTCGACATATAGTTGCAAGCCATGACAATGGGCAGGGTCGAGGTGTCCTCCTGTTCCTCAGCGGTTTTGCTCTTTGAGAAGAGTTTGATAAGATAGCCCAGACGGCGTTGGCTGCCCAGCGTCAGGAAGAAACGGCGTATCTCCTCCTGAAAAATGATGATGAGCGCCAACACACCCACGCTGACGAGTTTGTCGAAGATGCTACCGAGCAGCTTCATCTCGAAAATCTGTGAGACGACAATCCAGATGACGATGAAAACCAGGATGCCATAGAAAATGTTGAGCGATCCTGACGCTTTCATCAGTCGGTAGATTTGATACAACATCAAAGCCACACAGAAAATGTCGATAGCGTCTTTTATTCCAAATTCAATCATGGTATTTATTTTGAAGTTTTGAGATGATACGGTTGGAGGTTATGAGGTTTTCATTTCCTTCACCAGCCGTACACACTCCACTGCTTCCTTTACGTCGTGTACCCGCAAGATGTCTGCTCCCTTCATCAAAGCGATGGTATTCAGCACGGTCGTGCCGTTCAGCGACTCCGCTGGGCTGCTGCCCAACAAGCGGTAAATCATGCTCTTTCGACTCACGCCGACCAAGATGGGCAGTCCGAATGCCTTCAACTCTTCCTGCTGCCGAAGCAACTCATAGTTCTGTTCCAACGTCTTGGCAAAGCCATAGCCAGGGTCGATGATGATGTCTTTTTGACCGAGGTCGCGCAGTTGCTGGACTTTTTGGGCAAAATACTGCATCACCTCCACCGTCACGTTCTCATACTCCGTCTGCTGCTGCATGGTCTTCGGATTTCCCCGCATGTGCATCAGGATGTAAGGAACGCCCAATTTTGCCACGGTCTCAAACATACGCCCGTCAAGTTCACCGCCAGAGATGTCGTTCACGATGTCGGCTCCCAACTCTTCCACGGCCATCCTTGCCACGTCGGCCCGGAAAGTGTCGATACTGACGGGAATCTCCGGTGCCACGGCCCGCACAATGCCCATGCCCATGCGCAACCGCCGCATTTCTTCCTCGGCGGAAACGTCCTCCGCTCCGGGACGGGAGGAGTAAGCTCCTACGTCAATCATCGTTCCGCCCTCAGCCACAATCTGTTCCACCCGCTGTCGAATATCCTCCTCCGTGTTCTTCCTCGAAGCCTCGTAGAAGGAGTCGGGCGTCACATTCAGGATGCCCATGACATGCGGCTCAGACAGATTCATCAGTCGGCCACGGATATTCAGTGTATAGGATTGCGGGATGAACATGATGCTTGGGGACTTTTATTGCGCATTGAGCACCGTCTTGAACCGCTCCACGAAATCCTTGGCCTCGTCCATTGAAAGACAGAGCGGCGGCAGGAGACGGATGACGTTTGTGCCCGAACAGCCCGTGAAACAATGCTGCTCCTTGATGAGACGTGTACGGGGCTCTTTATAAGGAATGTCCAGTTCGATGCCAATCATCAGTCCCTGACCCCGCACGTCAACCACGTGAGGCAGGTTGCCAGCCTTCATTTCCGCCGTCAAGGTGTCGATGAGGTATGTGCCTACTTTGGCAGCGTTCTCCACCAATTTCTCCTGCTCAATCACGTCGAGCACGGCGAGGGCGCCTGCACAACCCAGATGGTTGCCACCGAAGGTGGTGCCCAGTTGGCCATAGACAGGCTTGAACTTCGGCGAAATCAACACACCACCCATGGGGAATCCGTTACAAATACCCTTGGCCACGGTGATGATGTCGGGCTTCACGCCGAGGTGCTGATGGGCAAAGAACTTTCCGCTTCGGCCATATCCACACTGAATCTCGTCGCAAATCAGCACGGTGTCGTACTGGTCACACAACTCACGGAGCCCTTGCAGAAACTCCTTGGTCACCAGACGGATGCCACCCACGCCCTGGATGCACTCAATGATAACGGCACAAACATCGCCTTTTTCAATCTCTGCCTTCCACGGTTGCAAATCGTTGATGGGCAGATAGGTGACGTGGCCGTTATCGTTGATGGGAGAGATGATTTTCGGATTGTTCGTGACCTCCACAGCCAAGCTCGTGCGGCCATGGAATGCCTTTTCGAGCGAAAGCACCCGGGTGCGGCCATTATAGAAACTGGACAGCTTCAGGGCATTCTCGTTGGCTTCCGCACCTGAATTGATGAGGAACAACTGGTAGTCGTCGTAGCCACACACCTTCCCCAGGCGGTGAGCCAACTCCCGTTGCAGGGGATTCTGCACCGAGTTGCTGTAGAAGCCTAATTTATTCACTTGCCGGGTGATGGCCTCCACATAGTGCGGATGGCTGTGCCCGACACTGATGACGGCGTGTCCGCCGTACAGGTCAAGGTACTCTTGTCCTTTGTCGTCCCAGACATGGCATCCCTGGCCCTTGTCAATCGTTATGTCGAATAGAGGATATACGTCAAATAATTCCATGATTTCAATTTTAACTTTTTAATTTTTAACTTTTAACTCCTTTAAAATGCCGATGCTTTCAGGTTCAGACCGCAACGTTCGTCCACGCCGAACATGATGTTCATGTTCTGAACGGCCTGGCCGACCGCACCCTTCAGCAGGTTGTCAATCATGCTGGTAACGACCACCTTCCGGCCAAATACTTCCGTGTGGACCAGCGCCTTGTTGGTATTGACCACTTGCTTCAGGTCCAAGGGCTTGTCGCTGTAGTGGGTGAAGGCGGCATCCTGATAGAAGTCCTTGTAAAGGGTAGCTATCTTCTCCGCATCGGTTGGTGTGTCCAGTCGAACCACCTCCGTACAGAAAATGCCACGGGCGAAGTCACCGCGATAAGGAATGAAATCCACCGTGATACCCTCGGCTTCGTAACCTTCGTCGAGCGTATCGACGACATGGGGCGCGCCTTCGGGCTTCAACTCGTTGAGCGTCTGGCAAATCTCATGCAAATGCTGATGAGTGAACAACTTATACACGGAGAAATTGTCGCTTCGCCAGGAGAAATGGGTGGTTGCGCCCGGTTTCTGTCCGGCACCCGTAGAACCCGTGATGGCATTCACGCTGATGTCGTTCGTCAGCATACCAGCCTTGGCCAATGGCAACAAACCGAGCTGGATGCAGGTGGCAAAACAACCAGGATTGGCCAGATGGTTGCATCGCCGGATAGCCTCTCTGTGTGTTTCAGGCAGTCCATAGACATAGTCATGCGTAGGTGCGGCGATTCGGAAATCCTGCGCCATGTCGATGATTTTCACGTCCTCGGGAATGCTATGCTCTTTGAGGAAAGCCTCGCTCTTCCCATGTCCGAAGCAGAAGAACACCACATCGACCTGTTCGAAGGGCATGGCATCAGTGAACGTCAACTCCGTATCGCCCAGCAACCCCTCATGTACGTCATAGACCTTGTTTCCGGCGTTCGATTCGGAGTTTGCAAAAACAATCTCAACCTCAGGGTGATTCAGCAACAGACGGATAAGTTCTCCGCCCGTGTAGCCCGCTGCACCCAAAATACCTACCTTTATCATACTTATCATTTGCAATTTGTCAATGATGCATCATCCATACTCAAGGAGGCATTACGGATGAAGCATTCTTTAATTTCGCTGCAAATATACGTCATTTTTCAGAAAATCCGCCTTTTCGCACAAAATTATTTCTGTTTTTATCACCACGTTTTTCTCCTCTCACCACGACGCAGAACTCTATTCGTCAATACAGTTCTGCGTCAAGTCGAATAGAGTACTGCGTCATCTCCGATAGAGTTCAGCGTTATTTCTGATTAAAAACCAGATAATTACAAAGGTACAAGACCGCAACGCGGTCACCGCTCCGTAACCGAGGGTACGAGCGTAGCGAGCACCCCTGGTTATCAAGTGATAGAGCGACATCGACCCTGAATGGGTCGCCCTGTGCCATTGATGGGGCACCCTTTTAGGGTGCGTCCCTCCTTGCATCCCATCCGCAGGTCGTTCCGACCTACGGTTACGGAGCGGAGACGCCTTCAGCGTCCTGATGGTACAATCGTGGCACAATAGCGGATAGTCATTATATATAATGTGGCGGCATTTC
>CAJONZ010000084.1 GCA_905236065.1 uncultured Bacteroidaceae bacterium
GGTCTTGTGATTCGAATTTCACTTCTCTAATCATAGTCTGTTTCCTCCTTATTCTTTACGTGGGTCAATAGATTTAACAACTCCCTGCTCTGGCTTTGTACGGCCGTAAGTGCCTGTAACGCTCTTGAGTGCCTCGTTGGCGTCCATACCCTTCTTTACAGCTTCCATGAACTTGCCCATGTGAACATACTCATAACCACAAACCTCGTTGTCCTCGTCGAGGAACATCTTGGTGATGTAGCCCTCGGTGAGCTGGAGATAGCGAGTACCCTTGATCTTTGTGCCGTAGAGTGTACCACACTGGGAAACAAGTCCCTTGCCAAGGTCCTCAAGACCAGCGCCAATCACGAGACCACCCTCAGAGAAGGCAGACTGTGTGCGGCCATAGACAATCTGGAGGAAGAGCTCGCGCATGGCAGTATTGATGGCGTCGCAAACGAGGTCGGTGTTGAGTGCCTCAAGAATGGTCTTGCCAGGAAGAATCTCAGAAGCCATAGCGGCAGAGTGAGTCATACCTGAGCAACCGATGGTCTCAACAAGACACTCCTCGATGATACCTTCCTTAACGTTGAGGGAAAGCTTGCAGCAACCCTGCTGTGGAGCACACCAGCCAATGCCGTGTGTCATGCCGGAAATGTCTTTGATTTCTTTTGCCTGAATCCACTTACCCTCTTCGGGGATTGGAGCCGGACCATGGTTAGGGCCTTTGGCAACGCAGCACATTTCCTGTACTTCTTTAGAATAAACCATAGTTAAAAAATGATGTTTTAGGATTAATAAAATGTATATCGCTTTATACGAATATATTTTTCCGTGTACATTCTGTATGTATTCTTTTCTGCAACCGGGTGCGCAAACAGGATACATATCATCATAATTTTGGCAAAGTTACACTAAAGTCTGAAAATATAAAAGACTTTTTGAAGTTTTTTTTCATGAAAACCGTATCTTTGCAGCCAGAAAAATGGGACGAATACAAAAGAATTGTGGCAATCTCCTCGTTTGCGGAGTATTTTTTTTGATTTCTGAAACAACATGACATATCGTTATCTATATACATTATTAATAATAGGGATTGGAGTGTTCTTCTCGTGCAACGACATGGGGCGGTGGAACGGCATTGCATTCAACAAGACGAGCGAGAACATCAAGGTGAAAGCAGCAGAGTTGAAGAAGGTGCCGAAGGACAGTTTCCTGGAAGAGGATGAGATGGTGTTCGACGTGAGCGTGGATGTGGATTTCATGGAGCCGAAGAGCCTGGAGGACTCAGTGGCTTGCCATAACATCAACCGCTACATCATCACGCAGTTGCTGAACCAACCAGACGGATCCAGCCAACAGGAGGCCGTAGAGGGTTACATCAAGAAGATGAAGGAGGAATTTAAGGCGGATGAATATGCCCTGACATGCTACGACCACTTGACAGGCGTGGCAGAATATGGACTGAACGGCGTGATTAACTATACGTTGCATGAAGATTACTATGGTGGAGGAGCCCATCCCACGCAGTTGGTTACCATCAAGCGTTTCCGCACAACGACGGGGGACCCCATCGATTTATGGGATATTTTTGCGGACTCTTGCTCAAATTCCATCAAGAACCTATTGACAGAAAAGCTCATCGTGCAGGTGGGTGTAAGGAATCTGGAGGAGCTCAAGGAATTGGGGTACCTCGACATGGTTGATATGTTCATTCCTAATAACTTCTGGATGTATCAGGACAGCCTGGTCTTCTTTTTCAACCAATACGACATTGCCCCCTACGCCCTGGGACAGACGTCGCTCCCGTTCAGCTACGAGGAACTGAAACCGTACATGCGGTAGGCAAGAAAGAAAACAAGCAGGCAGCGAGAAACGGATTTTTCGCTGCCTGCTTGTTTTATAGATGTGTGGTACGAATCCCTATCGGATGAACAGAAGTTCGCGATATTTGGGCAATGGCCATGCCTCGTCGTCAACGATGGTCTCCAGTTTATCAACATGATAGCGAATCTCTTCCAACAAAGGTGCCACGGTATCGTGGTAGGCAATAGCCTTCTCTCTCTCCGATTCAATCCGGTTGGCAGCCTTGCGGGCAGCAATCATCTTCTCGACGTTCTCGATGATGAAAGACTCATGGTCGCTGATTTTCTCAATAATGACAAGGTTTTCGCGGGAAATCTTCTGTGCCTTCTCGCCGGCGAAAATCTCCATCACCTTGTGTACGTTGTCGATGAGCATACTCTGGTAGCGGGTGACAACGGGAATGATGTGGTTGAGACAGAGGTCACCAAAAATGCGGCTCTCAATCTGAATCTTCTTGGTGTAGGTTTCCCACTTGATTTCGTTGCGAGCCTTGAGCTCGAAGCGTGTCATCACATGCTGGCTCTCAAACATCTTTACGGAAGATTCGTCAAGGTAACGGTCGAAAACGAGCGGTGCGGAAGTCTCGCAATCGAGGCCACGCCGTGCTGCCTCTGCCTTCCATTCATCGCCATAACCGTTGCCATTGAAGATGATGGGTTTGATATACTTGATGTCCTCGCGTACCACGTCGATGATGGCATGGAATACAGGATTGTGTCCCCCCTCCGTGAACTCTATGTTTTCTGCAATCTCCTTGACTCGCGCATCAACACGCTGCTTGAATGTAGTGAGTGCCTCGGCCACTGCCGTATTGAGCGTTAGCATGGCACTGGCACAATTGGCCTCTGAACCGACGGCACGGAACTCGAAGCGATTACCCGTGAAAGCAAATGGCGAGGTACGGTTTCGGTCGGTATTGTCAATCAGCAGTTCGGGAATGGCTGGAATGTCGAGCTTGAAGGCCGTCTTGCCAGTCATCGACAAATCGTTGTCGTCAGCACACTCCAAATGTTCCAGCAAATCGGTGACGGTCTTGCCAAGGAATGAGGAAATGATGGCAGGCGGTGCCTCGTTAGCACCCAGTCGGTGGGCATTGGTGGCCGACATGATGCTGGCCTTCAACAGACCATTGTGGTCGAGGACAGCTTTCAGCGTTTCAACCGTGAAAGTGACGAAGCGCAGGTTGTCGAGCAGGGTCTTGCCCGGTGCATGGAGCAGGATGCCCGTATCAGTGGCCAGCGACCAGTTGTTATGCTTTCCCGAACCATTGATGCCCTTGAAAGGCTTCTCATGGAGCAGACAGCGGAAACCGTGCTTGCGGGCCACACGCTTCATGATGGACATCATCAGCATGTTGTGGTCAACGGCCAGGTTGGTCTCTTCAAAGATAGGTGCTAACTCAAACTGGTTGGGAGCCACCTCGTTGTGACGAGTCTTGCAGGGAATACCCAACTCCAGGGCTTGAATCTCTATGTCGCGCATGAAATTCTCGACACGGGCAGGGATGGAACCAAAATAGTGGTCGTCCATCTGCTGGTTCTTTGCCGAGTCGTGTCCCATCAGGGTGCGACCTGTCATCACCAAGTCGGGACGTGCTGCATAGAGTGCTTCATCTACAAGGAAATATTCTTGTTCCCATCCCAGGTTGCAAATCACCTTCTTCACCTCCGGGTAGAAATACTGGCTAACAGCTGTGGCTGCCTTATCAACAGCATAGAGTGCCTTTTTCAGTGGCACTTTGTAGTCCAGTGCCTCGCCTGTATAGGAGATAAAAATAGTCGGAATCATCAGCGTGTCGCCAATGATGAACACTGGCGAAGTAGGATCCCAGGCCGAGTAGCCGCGTGCCTCGAACGTACTACGGATGCCGCCTGATGGGAAGGACGATGCGTCCGGCTCCTGTTGTACCAACAGCTTGCCCTCAAACTCTTCGACCATGCCTCCCTTCTGGTCGTGCTCCACAAAACCGTCGTGCTTCTCGGCGGTTCCTTCCGTCAGCGGTTGGAACCAATGGGTGTAATGGGTCACACCGTTCTCTATGGCCCAAGTCTTGATGCCTTCGGCCACGGCGTCAGCTATCGTGCGGTCGAAGGGTGCGCCATTGTCAATGACGTCGCACATCTTGTGATAGACATCGACAGGAAGATATTTGTACATCTTCTGTTTGTTGAACACATACTTGGCAAAATATTCCGACGGACGTTCCTTGGGAACGGTTACTTCTACGGGTTGACGCTTGAATGCCTCGTCAACCACTTTTAATCTTAGTTTCTCTGCCATCTATTTTACATTTTTGACATCCTTACATTTGAGTTTTTCCCCTTCACTCCAACAGGGAGGGGAAAAACGGCCACTAAGTTAAGGATTTTCTCTGTTTCCTATGGCATTTTCAGTCACTTTTGAGTGGAAACACCTGCAAATTCATGGGTTTTCCAAGCGGCTTCCTCCTTTTTCGATACCTTTAAAATAAAAAGTGTGCGTGTTTATATGCTGTGAAGTCAGATGGCTTGGGGGTATTGCATGGTGCAGCAATGGAGGGAACCATGCTGGCGAATGAGGACACGGCAATCGATAGGGACGATTTCGCGAGTGGGGAAGGCAGCTTGCAGTCGGGCCTTGGCCAGGGCATCGGTGTCGGGCTGGCCGTAGGTGGGCATGAGCACGGCTTCGTTCATGATGAGAAAGTTGGCATAGGTGGCGGGAAGGCGCAGGGGATTGCCTACGGCGTCGGTGTCGTCGTCATCATAGATGGCGGCGGGCATGGGAAGGGGTATTAAACGGTAGGGGACCCCGTTGGTTTGGGTAAAAGCCTTAAGCTCTTCCTCCATGGCGTGGAGTTCGGGATAATGCTCGTCTGCGGAGTCGAGGCACTGCACATAGGCAATGGTGGATGCATCGCAGAAACGTGCGACGGTATCGATGTGGCCATCGGTGTCGTCGCCGGCCAGCCAACTGTGGTTGAGCCAGAGGACGCGCTTGGCATTGAAGAACTGGCAGAGTTGTGTTTCAATCTCCTCACGGTTTAGGAGGTCGTTGCGGTTGGGTGCCAAAAGACAGGAGGCGGTGGTGAGGATGGTGCCCTGCCCGTCGCTCTCGATGCTGCCGCCCTCTAACACGAAGTCGAGACAGTTGGTATAGATGCCGTCAATGGCTGCGGTCTCATAGAGTTTTCTGTTGATTTGATTGTCGAGATTGGCAGCAAACTTCATGCCCCAGCCGTTGAACTGGAAGTCGAACAGGATGCGTTGCCCGTTGTGCAGACAGCTAATGAAAGCGTGGTCGCGGGCCCAGGTGTCATTGGTAGGGCAGAGAACCAGACGGATGTTCTGCAAGGGAATATGATAATCGTTGAGTTGTGCAGTCACCTCGTCTGGGTGTTGTGCCACAATAAGGAGTGGCTCGCGCAGGGAAATCTCGCGGGCCATGTTGCAGTAGCATTCAATGACTTCGTCGTAGAGGGGTGCCCAGTCTGTCTGTCTGTGTGGCCAAGTGAGCTGGACGAATGCTTGTGGATGGAATTCGGAAGGGAGAAACATATTTTTAACACTCAAGCAGGTCGGGGCGAAGGGTTTTGGTGCGTTGCAGGGCTTGCTCGTATTCCCATTCCTTGATTTTTGCCTCATGGCCGGAAAGGAGGATTTCGGGCACAGTCCATGTCTCTTCAGGATTGCTCACAGGGTGGTACTCGGCAGGGCGGGTATAGACGGGCGGTTCGAGCATGTTATCTTGGAAGGAGTCGCTGAGTGCGCTCTGTTCGTCGCCAATGGCACCAGGCAGGACACGGACGATGGCATCGGTCATGATGGCTGCAGCCAACTCACCGCCTGTCAGCACATAGTCGCCCACGGAAATCTCACGAGTGATGAGGTGTTCGCGGATGCGGTAGTCGATGCCTTTGTAGTGGCCACAGAGGATGATGATGTTTTTCTTGAGCGAGAACTCGTTAGCCATGGGCTGGTTGAAGGTTTCGCCGTCGGGAGCGGTGAAGATGATTTCGTCGTAGTCCCGCTCGGACTTCAGCTTGGCGATGCAGGCATCGATGGGCTGACACTGCATGAGCATACCTGCGGCTCCGCCAAAGGGATAGTCATCAACCCGGCGGTGCTTGTCCTCAGTGTAGTCGCGGAGGTTATGGATGTAAATCTCAACAAGCCCCTTTTTCTGGGCTCTGCCGAGAATGCTTTCTTTGGTGAATGGTTCAATCAGTTCGGGAAGAACGGTGATGATGTCAATACGCAT
Source organism: uncultured Bacteroidaceae bacterium (assembly GCA_905236065.1). Classification (GTDB taxonomy): domain Bacteria; phylum Bacteroidota; class Bacteroidia; order Bacteroidales; family Bacteroidaceae; genus Minthosoma. Next base: position 6,085 of record CAJONZ010000084.1, read on the forward strand.
TTGTTATATGTTTTAGAACTCGCTCCATGCCTTGATTTCAATGTCGTCGAGACTCTTGTTGCAGAAGGCGTTGATGAATGCAGAGGCAAGGCGTGAATTGGTAATCAAGGGGATGTTCAGGTCGATGGCTGCACGACGAATCTTATAGCCGTTGGTGAGTTCGCCGACGGTAAGGTTCTTCGGCACGTTGACCACCATGTCGATTTTCTTCTCATGGAGCAGGTCGAGTGCCTGTGGGCTTTGTCCTGTCTCGCTGGGCCAATAGACGCGGGTGTTTGGGATGCCATTGTCTTCAAGATACTTGGAGGTTCCCCCTGTGGCGTAGAGGTTGTAGCCGTGTTCTTGTAGCATCTTTGCGGCATCAAGCATCTCGGCCTTTTGTTTACCCGTACCCGTGGAGAGCAGGATGTTCTTTTCGGGAATGCGGTGGCCGACGGAGAGCATGGCGCAGAGTAGGGCAGAGGCCGTGTCGTCGCCCAAACATCCCACTTCGCCAGTTGAAGCCATATCGACTCCTAAGACGGGATCGGCCTTCTGGAGGCGGTTGAAAGAGAATTGGCTGGCCTTGATGCCGACGTATTCAATGTCGAAGAGGTTTTTGTGCGGACGTTCCACGGGTACGCCGAGCATGACCTTCGTGGCCAATTCAATCAGGTTTATCTTGAGCACTTTGCTGACGAACGGGAAGCTGCGAGAGGCACGGAGGTTGCATTCGATGACCTTGATGTCATTGTCGCGTGCGAGGTATTGTATGTTGAATGGGCCGCTGATGTGAAGTTCCTTGGCTATCTGTCGGCTGATTTTCTTGATGCGGCGCATGGTTTCCACGTAGAGTTTCTGCGGTGGAAACTGAATGGTTGCATCGCCGGAATGAACGCCTGCAAACTCAATATGTTCAGAAATGGCATAGGCTATGATTTCGCCGTCTTTTGCCACAGCATCCATTTCCACTTCCTTTGCGTGTTCGATGAAGGAACTGACGACGACGGGGTGTTTCTTGCTGACGTTGGCTGCCAGTTTCAGGAAGCGTTCCAGCTCCTCTTGGTTGGAGCAGACGTTCATGGCTGCGCCGGAAAGCACATAGGAGGGACGAACCAGTACGGGGAACCCGACTTTCTGGATGAACGTGTTAATGTCCTCCATGCTGGTGAGCGCTGCCCAGGCTGGTTGGTCAACGCCGATGCGGTCAAGCATGGCGGAAAACTTGTCGCGGTCTTCGGCATTGTCGATGCTCTTGGCAGAGGTGCCGAGAATGGGGACACGCTCGTTGTCGAGACGCATGGCCAGGTTATTAGGAATCTGGCCACCCGTGGAGACAATGACGCCGTGTGGGTTTTCCAGTTCGATGATGTCCATCACCCGCTCAAATGTCAACTCGTCGAAGTACAGACGGTCGCACATGTCGTAGTCGGTGCTGACTGTCTCGGGGTTGTAGTTAATCATGACGGAGCGGTAACCTTCTTTCCGTATGGTGTTAAGTGCTTGAACGCCACACCAGTCAAACTCTACAGATGAACCAATGCGATAAGCCCCGGAACCCAGCACGATGATGGAACGGCGGTCGTTTTCAAAATGGATGTCGTGGGCGACGCCGCTGTATGTAAGATAGAGGTAGTTGGTTTGTGCGGGGTATTCGGCAGCCAATGTGTCGATTTGCTTCACCATGGGCATGATACCCATTTGTTTGCGAAGTTCACGTACCAGTTTGGTAGCAATCTCGGCATCGATGAGAGTCTCAAGACCGACGGCACGTGAAATCTGAAAATCTGTGAATCCCTGCGTTTTTGCCTTGCGCATCAGGGGGGCATCGACGTGCTGAACGGCACCGCACTGCTGCAATTCCAAGTATGTGTTGAGGATGTTCTGTAGCTTTTGCAGGAACCATTTGTCAATCTTTGTCAACTCATGGATTTTCTCAACGGTGTAGCCCATGTGCAACGCTTTCTCGACAACCAGGATGCGTTTGTCCGTCGGTGCCTTCAGGGAACCCTCGATGTCCTCAATCTCCAGTTCCTTGTTCCCGACAAAACCGTGCAATCCCTGTCCAATCATTCGAAGACCCTTCTGAATGGCCTCTTCGAAAGTGCGGCCAATGGCCATCACTTCGCCGACCGATTTCATGCTGGAACCCAATTCACGGTCAACGCCACGGAACTTACCGAGATCCCAACGGGGAATTTTGCAGACGACATAGTCCAAGGCTGGCTCAAAGAATGCACTGGTGGTTTTCGTGACAGAGTTTTTCAGGTCGAACAGTCCGTAGCCCAATCCGAGTTTTGCGGCAACGAAGGCCAGCGGATAGCCCGTGGCTTTTGATGCCAAAGCAGAGGAACGACTGAGGCGGGCATTCACTTCAATCACCCGGTAGTCTTCGGATTCGGGGTCGAAGGCATATTGTACGTTGCACTCGCCGACGATGCCGATGTGACGGATGATTTTGATGGCAAGGGCTCTGAGTTTGTGGTATTCGGAATTGGTCAGTGTCTGCGACGGCGCAATGACGATGCTCTCGCCTGTATGAATGCCCAGTGGGTCGAAGTTCTCCATGTTGCAGACGGTGATGCAGTTGTCGAAACGGTCGCGGACTACTTCATACTCAATCTCTTTCCAGCCTTTGAGCGATTTTTCCACTAACACTTGGGGAGAGAACGAGAAGGCTTTCTCGGCAATCTTGTTCAACTCTTCCTCGTTGTCGCAAAAGCCAGAGCCCAGACCTCCCAATGCGTAGGCGGCACGGATGATGACAGGGTAGCCAAGGTCTGTGGCTGCTTTGCGGGCAACCTCGATGTTGTCGCAGGCATGTGACTTGATGGTCTTTACGTCGATTTCATCCAGTTTCTTGACAAAGAGTTCACGATCTTCGGTGTCAATGATGGCTTGGACGGGTGTGCCCAGCACTTGCACGTTGTATTTTTCCAGAATCTTCTGTTGATAAAGTGCTACACCGCAGTTCAAGGCAGTCTGTCCACCAAAAGCGAGTAGGATGCCTTGCGGTTGTTCCTTTTGGATGACTTTCTCAACAAAAAAAGGTGTGACTGGCAAAAAATAGATTTTGTCAGCAACACCTTCTGAGGTTTGTACGGTTGCAATGTTCGGATTTATGAGGATGGTCTCGATGTCTTCCTCTTTCAGTGCTTTCAGTGCCTGAGAACCAGAATAGTCGAATTCGCCGGCCTCACCAATCTTCAGTGCGCCCGAACCCAGTAACAGGACTTTTTTGATATCTTTAATTTCCATGTGATTACAAAAGCTTTACAAAGTCATCGAACAGAAATTCCGTGTCAATAGGCCCGCTGGACGCTTCGGGATGGAACTGTGCGGAGAACCACGGATTTGTTTTATGGCGTATTCCCTCGTTGGATTGGTCGTTCATGTTGACAAACAGCGGCTCCCAGTCGGCAGGCAGTGTATGGCTATCAACAGCATATCCGTGGTTTTGCGACGTGATGAAGCAACGGTTTGTACCTACTTGACGAACGGGCTGATTATGGCTGCGATGACCATACTTCAGTTTGTAGATGGTGGCTCCGGCGGCCTTTGCCAACAGTTGATTGCCCATGCAGATGCCCATGCAGGGACGAACGTTCGGATTGGCAAGAAAACTTTGAATATGTACAACTGCCTCGCTCGCCGTATTGGGGTCACCCGGTCCGTTTGCAAGGAACAAACCATCGAAATCCAGTTGGTTGAATTCGTAATTCCAAGGGACCCGTATGACTTCAACGCCCCGGTTTATCAGGCAACGGATGATATTGTTCTTCACGCCGCAGTCAACGAGGACAACTTTTTTGCTTGCACCTTCATTGTAACGGATGATTTCCCTGCAACTGACTTTTTCGATGTAGTTGACACCTTCGTATTGGGCGGTAGGAATATTGTCAGGCTCGTCGTCAAAGATAATCTTTCCCATCATGACACCGTGTTCACGCAGCACCTTTGTCAGTTGTCGGGTGTCGATGCCTGTGATGCCCGGCACCTGTTCGCGTTTGAGCCATTCCGCCAGACTCTCTTTTGCGTTCCAGTGGGAGTATTCCGTGCTGTAATCGCTGACAATGATAGCCTCCGCGTGAATTTTGTCTGACTCCATGAACGTGGCAATGCCGTTGGCCTCGATGTTGAAAGGCGGAACACCATAGTTGCCGACAAGCGGGTAGGTGAGTGTCATTAGTTGGCCCGCATACGAGGGGTCGGTCAGCGACTCAGGGTAACCCATCATGGCCGTATTGAATACGACTTCGCCTGCTACAGGCTTCTCATATCCAAAGCTTTCTCCATGAAATCGGGTTCCATCATCGAGCAGGAGCGTTACTTTTCTCATTCTTTTTTAAATTTGCTTTGTACGGATTTTTTATTCAACAGTCACCGATTTTGCCAAGTTGCGAGGCTGGTCAACGTCCTTTCCTTTGCAAACGGCAATGAAATAGGCCAGCAACTGCAAAGGGATGGTAGCGAGCAGTGGCTCCAGACATTCCATGGTGTGGGGCAACTCGATAACCATGTCGGCCATCCTCTTGATGGTTTCATCCCCTTCATTCACCAAGGCAATGACACGGGCACGTCGTGCCTTGATTTCCTGAATGTTCGAGAGCACCTTCTCGTAAAGCACGTTTTTCGTTGCAATGACGACGACGGGCATTTCCTCGTCGATGAGGGCGATGGGGCCATGCTTCATTTCTGCGGCAGGATAGCCTTCTGCATGGATATAGCTGATTTCTTTCAACTTCAATGCTCCCTCCAGTGCAACCGGGTAATTATACCCTCGGCCCAGATACAGGAAGTTTCTTGCGTAGGTGAAGATTTGGGAAATGTCCCTGATGGCATCGCATTGCTTGAGCAACTCCTTCATCTTTTCAGGGATGTCGTAGAGCTCTTTGATTAAGTCTTTGTATTTTTGTTCATCGATCGTCCCGCGTTCCTTACCCAAGGCCAAGGCCAGCATCGTCAGCACCGTCACCTGACCCGTGAACGCCTTGGTCGAAGCCACACCAATTTCGGGGCCCACATGGATGTAGGAGCCCGTGTGGGTTGCACGTGGAATGCTGGAGCCGATGGCATTGCAGATGCCGTAGATGAAGGCGCCCTTTTCCTTTGCCAACTCCACTGCGGCCAGCGTGTCGGCAGTCTCACCGCTTTGCGAAATGGCAATCACAACGTCAGTATTGTTGATGACGGGGTTACGGTAGCGGAATTCACTGGCATACTCCACCTCGCAAGGCACCTTGCAAATGTCTTCCAGCAACTGCTTGCCGATTTGTGCGGCATGCCAGCTCGTGCCACATGCCACAATGATGAAGCGGCGGGCATTCACCAATTGTTCCCGGTGGTCAATCACGGCGGAAAGCACCACATTGTTTGCCTCAACGTTTACACGTCCGCTCATGCAGTCCATCAGGCAGTCCGGCTGCTCAAAGATTTCTTTCAGCATAAAGTGTGGATAGCCACCCTTTTCAATTTGTGCCAAATCCAATGCCACTTCGGTCACATCGTGCTTCATTTCCTCGTTGTAGAAATCCACGACCTTCACCTCTTCGCCTCGATGGATGATGGCGATGTCCTTGTCGTCCAGATATATCACCTTCTTTGTGTATTCGATAATCGGGGAAGCGTCAGAGCCCAGGAAAAACTCATCCTCACCGATTCCCACAACCAACGGACTACTCTTGCGGGCGGCAATAATCTGGTCGGGATTCCGCTTGTCAATCACGGCAATGGCATAGGCACCAATGACGGTATGCAGGGCCATGCGGACGGCAGTGAGCAAATCCAGATTCTTGGTCGATTGGATATATTCAATCAGCTGAATCAACACCTCGGTATCGGTGTTGCTCTTGAACTCCACGCCTTTCTCCATCAGTCGCCTTTTCAGCGTCGCATAGTTCTCAATGATTCCGTTATGGATAATCGCCAAATTTCCAGAGCTGGAAATGTGGGGGTGCGCATTGGCCGTATTCGGCTCTCCATGCGTGGCCCAGCGCGTATGGGCAATACCCACCGTGCCCGAAACGTCCTTGTCCTCCGTGTAGGCTTCAAGGTCACTCACCTTGCCCTTCGTCTTATAGACATTCAATTCGTTGTCGTCATTCAACAGCGCCACACCAGCACTGTCATAACCACGATACTCCAGGCGTTTCAGTCCGTTAATCAGTACAGGATACGCCTTCCGCTTTCCTATATATCCAACAATTCCACACATATTAAATTCGTTTTATTTTGTATTGATAAATGATGATAGAAACTCAATCTGTTTTTCCACCTTTGTTTTTAATCCTGAAAATTTTTGCAAAATTACGAATTTCTGTTGAACTAAAACTCATTTGCCTCCTTTTTTTTAGTTTTGGCACAAAAAAAGCGTAATTTCTTTCAAAAAGTAAAGAAATGCCGCCTTTGAAAATCGTTTTTATTTTTAACGGTTGTATAATATTGACATTTTGCTTTTCTTGGAAATAACAAATGGATGTGGCTTTCGACCACATCCATTGATGTTATATATAAATAATGTATAAAATCTCTACCCCTCCAATGGGGCACATCCATCCGGATGGGTTTTCTCGGGCTTAAAACTGGTGTTCGTAAGCTTTGTTAATGGCATTCAACGCCTGGAGCGAGCGTGGGAAACCAATGTAGGGAAGCATGGCTGTCACGGCAGCCACCATCTCCGTTTTCGTCGTACCCGTGTTCTTGTTGGCAACAGCATGGCTTTCCATCTGGTTCGGACAGCCACCCAGCGAGGCAAGGAAGCAGAACGTCATCAGCTCACGATGTTGGGCATCAATGCCGTTGCGGGTATAGTAGTCGCCAAAGCAATAGCTTTGCAAGAAATCGATGATATGCTCTTGTCCCTTGGGGCAGGTCTCATACATGTTGTCAACAGCACCCTTGCCGAAGACCATTTCAATGTATTCCTTTCCTTTCTCCATACGGTCTGCTGGAGTCGTTGTGCTTTGGGGGTCGAGGGGCAACTTGATGTCATTGTTCTCAAACACCTCGTTCATGATGGGAAGCAAGTCGATGACATAGTTGAAACCTACGTAAGGCATGGCCTGATAGACCACCTCACGAATCTCTCTGGGTTTCACACCCACATTCAGGCAAGCATCCACATAGTTGCGGAACTCCAGATGCGAGCCGCAGCCAATCGTCGATGCCAAGATACACATGACGCGCGTCTTTTCCAAGACGGGGCCTTCCGTCAGTTTCAAAGACTCGTCGTAGGCGAAGTTGTCGAAGATTTCCGTCAACTCAGGATCATGTTTCAAGGTGTTGACCGAATAACGCTGTGAGAAAAGTCTGCGAATGGTTTTACGTGCAGCCTCTGTGATTTTTAGCTCTTTCATGGCATTTATGGTGTATTTATTGTTAATATCAAAAAATTATTCCACAAAAACGCAGCATGAGACCTCGTTTGATGCAGATTTAAGTTTCAACTGCAAAGTTATGAAAAAAAACGATACGCCAAACAGGTTCAGGGCTTTTTTTAGATTTTTTACCAAAATAAATGCTTGCAGTAACTATTTTGTTCACCACGAGAGCACTTCTGCGCCTCAGTAAAACGAATATTTACAGGTCTGTAATAAGTACAATTTTTGTTGCATCACTAGATGGAAAAGACCTCTCATGGAGAATCCCGTGAGAGGTCAAAAAAACACTATCTTTGACCTCGTCGAAGACACTTCCGTTCGATGGTGATATTTATAATCATCCCAAGTTGTATTTTCTTACCATCAGTCATGACTATGGTCTGCTCATACTCATCGATGCGTTTCACATTACCTGTATAAGACTGATAGGAGCCACCTTCCTTATGTTCGTCAGGCACGAAATACTCGATTATAACATGAGGCTGTTCCGAAATCTTGGATAATAGCAGCTCCATCTTTCGGTTCAGCTCTTCATTGCCAGAATCTCCCAAGTCTATCCATTCATCCGTCAAACGATCTGATTCCTGAATGGCAGCATCATAGCCAGTCAATGCGGTAAAGGGTGCAAACTGGGCTGCGCGGTTCCACATCGACATCCTCGGATGATGCTTTGGCTCGTAATGTGGTAGATTTATGATATCGTCGTAATCGTTGGTCATGCCTTGTGTCCTCCTATTTGTTTGTTGCGCTCTTTGGCCGTGGCACCTTCCTCGAAGTTCAGACCTCGGAGGATGGCATTCTTGCCGAATCGCTTCTTGATTTTCAACTGTGCCTCCTGCATCCTACGCTCCTTGTCGAGCTTGGCTTGCTCTTCCTGACGTTGCTTCTCTAATGCCTCGTAGTCGGTGAAGAGA
>CAJONZ010000085.1 GCA_905236065.1 uncultured Bacteroidaceae bacterium
CGGTCCTTCCTTTCGATATGGGAAAAACTAAAGGATTTCTCTCTGCCATACAGCACCGAGAAATCCTAATGACCGATTTGGGTTTAACTTTTAACTTACTAAGACAAATTGAGAGGATGTACAGCGTGTACATCCTCTCAGCATCAACATTTTTATACTAACTTGAAACAAGAAAGATTACAGTTCCATTGCAAGCCCCGTTTCACTCCTGAGGAACAAACTCAAGTATGGGGGCAGGGATGACACCATTTTTTCGATACAAAAAAGGTATGACCACCAGAGACATACCTTCTTATGATGTTAGGAAAATTCTGCAATCGGTGAGAGGGGTTATCCATTTACGTTCGTCCAGAGTGGAACAACGTAAGGACCGCTTTCATCGCGCATGATGAAAGTGACAGTCCTCTTCACGTCATCGACAATGGCATATTTGACGATGTCAGAGTTCACCGATTCATCCTTACCATCCTTACCGTCTTTTCCATTTGCCGGCACACCAGTGGATTCCCAGTTGATACCGTCGGTGGAAATTTCCCACTCGCCAGTGCTGGGGGCGATGCGGGTCTGGAAGGGGAATGTGGACAAGTTGTCTGCACCATCCTTTCCGTCCTCACCACGGGCAAGCACCTTATTTCTGTCGGCATCACGAACCCAGTCGCCTGCCATCCACCAATAGGACTTACCATCAGCATCTTCCTTGACAGTGAGGCCCAATTCTTCGGCCGTCTTTCCGTCGTGTCCATTCACGCCGTCAAGTCCATTCTCACCCTGATGTACCACGATGGTCTTTCCGTTGTTGAACTTAAACGTATAGGTACCATCGGGATTCTTTTGCAGCTCACTGATGAAGCCGTCTGTCTCGATGGCTTCGATGATAACCCTCAGGTTTTCGATTTCGGTACCGGTTACCAACAATGAGTCCTCCAGTTTTTCCACACGTTTGCCTAAATTCTGCAAATCGTCTGAATATTTATCGCAACCGCCAACGACCATGCAAAGCAAGGCGAGGGGCAAGGTCAGCGGAGCTATCTTCCATTTACTCATCATCTTAGTTGCTTTTTGAAGTTATTAAGTTTCAGAGATTTCATTTTCGCAAAGGTTATGATTCTCGTCATTATATCATTGGTACGGCAAATGTTTGTCCAGGTACGCCTTCTTTATCGCTATAGGCTGTGAAGATGACATACTTTTCTCCGCTTTCAGGAACAATCTTTGTTGTGACTTCAACAAAGGCAACTAAGGCAGGCTTACCATCCTGACCATCCTTACCATCCTTACCTGTGGCTCGGGTGCCTGTAGGAATCCACGTAACACCATTGTCGTAAGAAATCATCCACTCGTTCGTATCGCCGTCAATCTTTACCTTCGGAGCCTTACCATCAACACCGTCTTTTCCGTTGGCACAAATCTTGTTTTGGGTAGCGTCGTCGAGTAGCCATTCGCCGTTGAGTTTCCAGTAATACTTTCCGTCGGTATCCTTTTCGAGCGTAATGTTGGGCATGGTTGCGTCGCTACCATTCTGTCCGTTCACACCGTTACGACCATCCTTCACGATGATGGCACCCTTGTGGTGGAAGGTGATGATGTAGCCATCGTTCTCGGGAGTTCGAGACACGTTCGTAATATAGTCGGCTTTGTCCATTGCATCGACAATTTTCTGCAGGGCATCAAGGTTAGTATTGATGGTCTTCACCAGATTTTCCAAAACGGTGACACGGTAGTCCAGGGCGTCTATCTCATCCTGATAGTCGGTACATGACATCTGCACACCTGCAGTCAGTACGACTGCAAGGAACAGAAAGATTTTTTTGATTGTATTCATGACGTTATTAGTTATTTTTTTGTTATACATTATTAATATAAATGGTTATGGGGAACCCATTTGCCGTATTAATATGGGTAGCTCTTGCCATCGTCGTCCTCGTCGGGATTATAGACGAAGCAGACTGTCACACGGTTATCCTCTGGCAAGTCGAACGGCTGCACGGTGTCACCCTTGGCAAAGCGACGGATGCGCGACTCGGCAATACCCTCGTTCTGAAGCCACTTCGACACAGCTGCCGAGCGCTCACGCGAGAGTCGCTGGTTGATGGTCGGCGTACCCGTATCCCTGTCGGCATAACCCGTCAGGCGGACGTATGCGTTAGGATGCTTACGCAGGTACTCTGCCAGTCGGCCAAGCTTGTCCAACTGATTCGCACGGATGATACTCTGGTTGATAATGAACTGAATATTGACAATGAAGCGGACTTTCTCAACAGGCGGCACGGCACGTTTCGACCCCTCGTCCATCACGCGCTCATACACGGGCTCCGTCTTTCCGAAACTCTTACCCAGGCTGAACTTCACACCCACCAAGGCGTTGAAGTGCCAGTCGCGGTTGTCGCGCTTACCCTTCTTCGAGTTGAAATGGTCGGGCAGCATGGTGCCGTTCACTTCGGCATTCAACGAAATTTCGTCCGTAATGCGGTAATCTACACCCAAACCCGCCTTTGCGGCAAAATGCCAGCGGGAACCGCGCCACAACTTCTCAAAGAGCACACCGTAGCGCTCTGAGCCGTTCACGGCATCTTCATTATTAAATGTAAAGGCAGCTCCGACACCGGCGAAGGCATAAGACCTCCATCTGCGGTCGGGCTGCTTACCCAAAATCAAAGACGTAAGGTTCAACTCACCCTCCAGGGTGGGCTGAATGAAGTTCCACTGATACTTAACCTCGGGGTAAGCATAGCGGTTGCGGGCCCAGAACCCGGTCATCGACAAACGGGCACCGAACAGTTCCGTAAACTGATAGCCTGCGGAAAGCTGTAAGCCTGGAGATAACAACTGGGAGAACTTAGCCTCGCCCACGTCGTAGGCCATTCCTCCTTGTGCCCGAATATACCAATGAGGCACAAAAAACGGACGGGAGTCGGCCAGCAAACGTCCCCTAACAGGAGATTGAGAAGTTGGAGATGCTGTGTTCGACGAGCGTCCGCCTTGGATAATGACTGTCTGCGCAAAGATTGACAAAGGAGCAAACAAGATAAACAAGAGAAGAAGAAGTTTTCTTCTCATCATGAATAAATCCATAATATTAAGATTAATTATGTTTATATATTTCATGGTATTGATTTTGCTAAATCTGTCAGAAGTAGTTCTAACCAGTTATTTTCCAGAGTTATAACCCATCATCTAAAAATTGGGCGCAAATATAAAAAATATTTCTTTTATCTGCAAATAAATAATAATAAAAAAAAAAAAAAAGGATAAAAGATAGAAAAAAGTCTTTTTCTGCCGTTATTTCCTTTTTGAGAGTACAAAAATCCTTACAGAACCCTCACAAACAGGCCTTTTCTATCCTCCCATGCTTTACTCTTTCCAAAATGACGCAGAACTCTATCGGAGACGACGCAGAACTCTACAAATGAATAGAGTTAAGCGTCGTCTCCGATAGAGTTCTGCGTGAAATTTGAAACAGCAAAGCGTCATTTTCGGACAGGGGAAAAATAAAAGAATGAGGAAAGCGGCCAAATCATAAAAATTTCGTACCTTTGCAGCCTGAAAAATGAACAATATGGAGAAAAGACGTATTGAGATCATGGACACGACCCTGCGCGACGGGGAACAGACGAACGGCGTAAGCTTCGTGCCGCATGAGAAACTGATGATTGCCCGCATGTTACTCAAACAGGTGGGCGTTGACCGCATTGAGGTGGCTTCGGCCCGGGTGAGCGAAGGAGAGAAGGAGGCCGTGAGCATGATTTGCCGCTGGGCCCGTCAGGCAGACAAGCTGGAAAGTGTCGAAGTGCTGGGTTTTGTCGATGGCGGCGTGTCGGTGGATTGGATTCATGAAACGGGCTGCCGCAACATCAACCTGCTGTGCAAGGGCAGTGAGCGTCACTGCCGCTTCCAGTTGAAGAAATCGTTAGAGGAGCATGTGGCCGACATCCGCCAGACGGTGGCCTACGCTCAGGAGAAAGGCATTGGCGTAAACCTATATTTAGAGGATTGGTCGAACGGCATGAAAGACTCGCCGGCCTACGTATTCGGACTGGTAGATGCCCTGCAAGACGCAGGCATCCGCCGCTTCATGCTGCCCGACACGTTGGGCATCCTGAACCCCATACTGACGGCAGACTACGTGGGCCAGATGTGCCGACGCTACCCGGCTCTGCATTTCGATTTCCACGCACACAACGACTATGACCTGGCGACAAGCAATGTACTGGCAGCGGTGGCCAATGGTTGCCGAGGCGTACATACGGCGGTGAACGGGTTGGGCGAACGTGCCGGAAATGCGCCGACGTCCAGTGTGCAGGCCATTCTGCATGACCACCTGCATGTGGAAACAGGCATTCAGGAGGCAATGCTGGGCGAGGTGAGCAAGATGGTGGAAAACCTCAGCGGCATTGCCGTACCCCCCAACAAGCCCATCATTGGCGAAAGTGTCTTCACACAAGTGGCGGGTGTCCATGCCGATGGCGACAAGAAGAACAACCTGTACTGCAACGACCTACTGCCAGAGCGTTTCGGGCGCAAACGCGAGTATGCCTTAGGCAAGAACTCTGGCAAGGCAAACATCTTGAAGAACCTGGAGGAACTGGGACTGGAACTCACGCCGGAACAGACACGACGGGTGACCGACCGCATCATCGAACTGGGCGACAAGAAGCAGTTGGTGACGCAGGAGGATTTGCCCTATATCGTGAGCGATGTGCTGAAACACACAGCGCCAGACGACCGAGTGAAGTTGATGAGCTACATGGTTTCGACGGCCTACGGCCTGAAGCCGATGGCATCCGTGAAATTAGAGGTAAACGGCGAACTGTACGAGGAAAGTGCGATGGGCGATGGTATGTACGATGCCTTTGTGCGAGCCGTGCGCCATATCTACAAGAACAAACTGGAACGACCGTTCCCATGGCTGACCAACTACCAGGTAAGCATTCCACCCGGCGGACGCACCGACGCCCTGGTGCAGACCACCATTTCGTGGACGTATGAGGGAAAAGCCTACCGCACCCGTGCCTTGGATGCCGATCAGACCGAGGCGGCCATCAAGGCGACAATTAAGATGTTGAACATTATAAATTAAGAGTTAGCCAACTAAGTAATTCCAATTTATGCCACTGATATTACCAGACCTGCTGCCTGCGATTGACCAGTTGAAGCAGGAAAACATATTCACCATGGGCTATAAGCGGGCGGACAGTCAGCAGATTCGTCCGCTGCGGTTGGCGGTACTAAACCTGATGCCGCTGAAAATTACGACGGAGACGGATTTCATCCGCATTCTGTCAAACTCGGCGTTGCAGATTCAGGTAGATTTCATGAAAATCAAGTCACACACGCCGAAGAATACGCCGATTGAGCACATGATGGCTTTCTACCGCACGTTTGAGGAGATGAAAAAGGAGAAGTACGATGGCCTGATTGTGACGGGAGCTCCGCTGGAGTTCATCAACTATGAGGACGTGACCTATTGGGACGAATTGCAGGACGTGTTCAGCTGGGCACACGGCCACGTGACAAGCACCATATATGTATGCTGGGCGGCCTACGCGGCACTTTACCACTTCTACAACGTTCCCAAACGCAACCTGCCGAAGAAGATGTTCGGCGTGTTCAACCACAAGATGCTGAAACCCGAACTGCCCATTTTCCGTGGATTCGACGATGAGTTTTTCGCACCCCACAGCCGCCATTGCGAGATATTGCGGGAAGACATCGAAAAGGTGCCTGGACTGGAAATCATCGCCGAAAGCGAAGAGGCCGGCGTAACCATCGTGACGGCAAGGAACGGGCGTGAATTCTTCATCACCTGCCACTTGGAATACTCGCCGCTGACCCTTGACGGGGAATACAAGCGGGACGTAGCCAAGGGACTGCCCATCAACATTCCAAGCAACTACTACCCGAACGACGACCCCAGCCGCCGCCCGATCGTGCGATGGCGAGCCGCCGCCAACCTGCTCTACACCAATTGGCTGAACTATTACGTCTATCAAGAGACACCCTATAATATCAATGAGATAAAAGAGTGACATCCCCCACACACATCGAACTACTCTCCCCTGCCCGGACGGCGGATATTGGCATCGAGGCAATACGCCACGGTGCCGATGCCGTTTATATCGGCGCAGAGGCTTTCGGTGCCCGTGCTGCTGCTGGCAACACGGTGGAGGATATCAAGAGGTTAGTGGATTTTGCCCATCAATACTGGGCAAGGGTCTATGTGACGGTGAACACCATCCTCTACGACGATGAACTGCCGACCGTCGAACGCCTTTGCTGGCAGTTGTGGGAAGTGGGAGTCGATGCCTTGATTGTGCAGGACTTACGATTGCTGAGTCTCCACCTGCCACCCATTCCGCTACACGCCTCCACACAGATGGACAACCAAACGGTGGAAAAAGTCCGACAGTTAGCTGCATTAGGATTCCCGCAGGTGGTGTTGGCACGGGAACTGACGGTGGAGGAGATTGCAGAGATTCACAAAGCTTGCCCCGACACGGAGCTGGAGGTCTTTGTCCACGGGGCTTTGTGCGTCTCGCTGAGTGGGCGTTGCAATGTGAGCGAGGCCCTGTTCGGACGCAGTGCCAACCGTGGAGCCTGTGCGCAAGTTTGCCGTATGGAGTTCGACCTGTTGGAAGACGACAAAGTGCTACTGAGAAACAAACACTTGCTTTCGTTGCGCGACAACTGCCAACTCGACCATTTGGAAGCCCTACTCCTGGCAGGAGCCTCGTCGCTGAAGATTGAGGGACGGCTCAAGGACATGGAATATGTGAAAAACGTGACCGCCGCCTACTCCGAAGCCCTGGACAAGGTCATTGCCAAATACCCCGACCGGTTTTGCCGAAGGGCCAGCGGACGAACCATCCTGAAATTCAGCCCGAACGTATGGAAAAGTTTCAACCGGGGCTTCGTGAAGGATGTCTCACAGCCTGATGCCAACATCGATACGCCCAAGTCAATGGGAGAACCGCTGACCAGCATACAAGGAACCCTTTCCAATGCTTCTTCTCTCCTCCACAACGGCGACGGACTGTGCTACTTGAAGGACGGAGCGCTGATTGGATTTCGGCTAAACCAAGCCGCTCAGTTCCAACCTGTCAAGGGCGTGGCGTATTTCCGAAACCTGGACATAGAATGGGACAAAATGCTGGCAAAACCTACGGCCCAACGCCTGATTGCCGTCCGCATAGACCTGTATGAAGACCACCTTGAAATGACCGATGAGGACGGTGTGTCAAGCCAAATCCCCATCGACCTATCCCAAGCCGAAACGGCCAATACCCCCCAGGCCGAGAACATCCGGCGACAGTTGGGAAAACTGGGCAACACCCTGTACGAGGCAAAAAGCATCACCCTGCACGGAGTGGAACAGCGGTTCATTCCCTCCAGCCAACTCACTGCGTGGCGGCGAACGTTGGTAGGACAACAAGACGAAAACCGCCGTCGCCACTATCCCCGTCAGACCCAGGAACATCAGCCCCTGACGGTGGAGACGGAGAAACCCTTTGAGCTGACCCACGATTCCCAGGTTCCGTTGATGACCACCAAATATTGCCTGCGCCGTCAACTGAACTGTTGCCTGAAGCAAGGAGGGCGACCCGCCAACTGGTCACTACGACTGAAAAACGGAAAAACACTGCGTTTGGCGTTCGACTGCAAAAACTGTATGATGAAGGTTATGCAGTTTGCCGTTTGCATGATGTATTTGCTCCTCTTTTCCTGTGTAGGCAGTGACCCCGTCACCACGCCGGAAAGCAACGACTCGGTGGAAACCATCGTCAACATCGTCGATACCGCCACCGTCGTGCCCGACAGCGCATTGATAGGCTTCACACCGCAACAAGCCGACTCACTGGCCTTCCGCCTCACGCACCACTACACCGAGAACTTCAACTTCATCGTCAAGGCCGACTCCCTGATGCTACAACCCAGGGAAGGCGACCTCATTCAGGACACCTGCCAAGTCTATGAAGGCGAACTCATTGCCGTGGCCGCAATCTCTATCAAAGGCGACAGCGTGTGGGTAAAAGTGGCCCACGACCAGCTGACGATGGGCTGGATAGAAGAGCGGAACCTGCTCCGTGGTGCAGCTCCCGACGACCAGATTTCCGAACTGCTCTACATGCTCTCCGGCTCACGAGGCATCTGGATGTCACTGCTCGCCGCCGTCGGCATCATTGCCTTCCTCGTCCGGCAGGCACGCCATCAGCAACTGCTCCTGCTCACAGGCAACGAACTCCAATCACCCTACCCCACCCTCTTCATCATCCTCACCGCACTGATGGCCAGCCTCTACGCCAGCGTCCAGAACTTCGTGCCCGAATTTTGGCAGGAATACTATTTCCACCCCTCGCTCAATCCCCTCGTGCTTCCGCCCGTCATGGCCCTGCTCGTCATCATCGTCTGGCTACTCATCATCACTTTCATCGCCGTCTGCGACGAAGCCTACCATCGGCTGGAACCTCTGAAAGGAATCACAATGATTGTCGAAATGCTCGGCCTCGGCATGATTGTCTATCTCCTCATCAGCTGGACCACATTATATTATATAGGATACGGCATCCTGCCCGTCCTCCTATGGTTTTGCATCGCATCATTTCAAAAAAAACAATAATCACATGAAAACATTCCTAACTTTTCACTCTTCACCCTTTACATTCAAATCCTTCATTTTAACTTTTAACTTATCATTCTTCACGCTTATGGCTTCTGCGCAAAGTATCGGATTCAAGCTCGAAAACATGGACACCAGCGTCAAACCTGGCACAGACTTCTATGAATACGCTTGTGGCGGTTGGATGAAGGCCAACCCCCTCAAACCCGAATACGCACGTTTCGGCTCGTTCAACACCGTCGATGAAGAGAACAGCCGCCGCATCCGCGAAATCATCGAGGGGCTTTCCCAGCAACAGAACGCCCCCGGCTCCCTGGCACAGAAAATCGGTGACCTCTACGCCCTGCGTATGGACTCCGCCCGCATGAACCGCGACGGTGTGAAGCCCATCCTGAAAGACCTGAAACGGGTGGCCGCCGTCAAGAACAAAAAGCAGTGGGCCAAGCTCGTCATCAAGATGAACAACGAGGGGGTTAGTTTCGGCGAACTCTGGGACACCTACATCGGAGCCGACATGATGTCCTCCAAGGACAACCTGCTCAGTCTGTCGCAGGCCGGCTACTCCATCCAGCGCGACTATTACGTCAAGGACGACGAGGCCAACCGCCGCATTCTCGACTACTACCGTCAGCACATTGTCAACATGTTCCAGCTCGTAGGCGACAGCCCTGAGACTGCCCAGCGAAAGATGGAGAACATCCTCAGCTTAGAGACACGCATGGCAAAGGCAGGACGTAGCAACGTCGAACTGCGCGACCCCGCCAAGAATTACAACAAAATGACTTATGCCGACTTCAAGCAGACCTACACTGGCTTCGACTGGGACACCTATTTCAACCAGCAGGGAATCACCGACGTGGACTTCATTGACGTCGGCCAGCCCGAATCCCTGAAAGAAGCCTTGCAGCTGTTGGCCGAAGTCGATATACAGGTGCTGAAGAACTGGATGCAGTGGAACATCCTCTGCGGCTCCGGCTCCATGCTCGGCGACCAAGTGTATGAAGAGGAATTCGACTTCCACAGCCGCAAAATGACTGGTGCCCAGCAGCCCAAGCCCCGCTGGAAACGCTCCGTCAGTGCCGTCAACGGCGTACTCGGCGAGGCCGTCGGACAACTCTACGTCGAGAAATACTTCCCTGCCGCCAACAAGGCCCGGATGCAGCAATTGGTCAAGAACCTGCAAATAGCCCTCGGCCAGCGCATTGACGCACAGGAATGGATGAGCCCTGAGACCAAACGCGCCGCCCACGAAAAGCTCGATGCCTTCTATGTCAAAGTGGGCTATCCCGACAAGTGGCGCGACTACTCCGCCATGACCATCAACCCGCGCCTCACGCTCTACGAGAACATGAAGCAAGTCCGCATCTGGGCACACCGCGACCAGATTGCCCGTAAATGGAAGAAGCCCGTTGACCCCACCGAGTGGCACATGACCCCGCAGACCGTCAATGCCTACTACAACCCCACCACCAACGAAATCTGCTTCCCCGCAGGCATCCTGCAATATCCCTTCTTCGACATGGAAGCTGACGATGCCTTCAACTATGGAGCCATCGGCGTGGTCATTGGCCACGAAATGTCCCACGGCTTCGACGACCAGGGACGCCAGTTCGACAAGGACGGCAACCTGCGTGACTGGTGGGCAGAAGGCGACGGCGACAAATACAAAGAGCGGGCACAAGTCATCAAGGACTTCTTCTCCGCCATCAAAGTCCTGCCCGACCTCAACGCCAACGGCGACCTTTGCTGCGGCGAGAACCTGGGAGACCACGGCGGTCTGAAATTCGCCTACGCCGCCCTCCAGAACGCCATGAAGCTGCAACCCCTCGGCGTAAAGGACGGATTCACGCCCGAGCAGCGCTTCTTCCTCGCCTACGCTGGCGTATGGGCCCAGAACATCACGGAAGCCGAAATCCGCCGCCTTACCACCATGGATCCCCACTCCCTGGGCCGTTGGCGTGTCAACGGTGCCCTGCCTCTCATCGATGCTTGGTACGACGCCTTCTCCATCACCGAGTCGGACCCTCTCTTCGTTCCCAAGGAGAAGCGCGTGAAAATCTGGTAAACACGCCGCCTGTCTATTTATCGACAACAAAATTAGGACGATACAAACGGGAATTCACATTTAGCGAACCCCTGTATAAAACAATAATGACTCGATACCTCTCCATTTGGTATCGAGTCATTATTGTTCATGCTTCGTTGTCTCCCTAATCGACCTACCTCATTCTCAACACCTCAACGATACGCGCCATCTGATTCGGGATGCGTATCTGCTGGGGACACTTTGTCAGACACGCCTCACAGTCGGTACACTGGGTGGCCCACGCAGCAGCATCGGGCAAAGCCTTCTTCAAGCCTTCGGTAAACTGTTGCTTGCGAGGCATGTAGTCAGCCGATTGTTTGTCGGGAAGTGGAAGAATCTGCTGTTCAACAGCTTCGTTGTAATAGGAGAAATTGCCCGGAATGTCAACGCCGAACGGACAAGGCATACAATAGTGGCAAGTAGTGCAGGGGATGACAGGGAAGCCAGCCATCACGTCGGCAATTTCCTCAAGCAGTTTGTTTTCAGCGTCCGTACAAGGATCGAGGGGCGAGAAGGTGCGGATGTTATCCACCAGATGCTCCATCTGGTTCATACCGCTC
The DNA here is from genome assembly GCA_905236065.1 of uncultured Bacteroidaceae bacterium. Classification (GTDB taxonomy): domain Bacteria; phylum Bacteroidota; class Bacteroidia; order Bacteroidales; family Bacteroidaceae; genus Minthosoma. The sequence goes on from CAJONZ010000085.1 coordinate 11,261, forward strand.
AGTGTAGTGAGAATATTGGAATGTGAGCCAACCCAACGGAATGCCCAGGAGGCAAGGCTGTCGTTAGGCCGCAATGCGGTAAGCCGCTCCCTGAGGTTATCACGCATACGAGCCAAAGAGCCACCTCGCAAAGGCTCCATCACCACAGCCTGAACACCCGTTTTCTCCAGCTTGTCATAGAGGTATTCGGCATCGGCATCACGCTTCCAGCTCCTTTTGTTGAGCGATGCATGACGCCAGTCGAGATAGTTCATCTGAATCTGTGCAAAGTCCCAGTGGTATTCATCCTGATGGTTGAGCAGGAAGTCGAACACCTCTACATTACCGTGATACGACCAACCCAGATGGCGGATACGGCCAGCCTCACGCTCCTTCAGCAGGAAATCGAGCAGGCCATTGTCCAAGAATCGGTGTTTCAGGTCGTCCATACCGCTGCCGCCAATGCCATGCAGCAGATAATAGTCAATATAATCGACCCGAAGCTCACGGAACGATTTTTCGTACATCTTCCTTGCTTCGTCAAACTGCCACAGGCGGTTGTCGTAGTTCGACATCTTGGTAGCCACGAAATACTTCTCTCGCGGATAGCGGCTCAGGGCCTTACCCGTCTGCGCCTCGTTGCGCCCACCTTTATACATGGGAGCCGTATCAAAGTAGTTCACACCATGCTCGATGGCATAATCCACCAATCGGTCCACCTCGTCCTGCTCATCTGGCAGACGCATCATGCCAAAGCCCAACAAAGAGATTTTCTCACCTGTACCATGTTGTACACGATAGGTCATCTGGTTCTTTGCATTGCCATCGGCTTTGGCCTGTGGCTTTGTCATATTTCCAGCCAATACATTCAGTGGATCCATTGCCATCGCAGCCAATGTAGCTCCTGCTCCCAGCCCCAGCTTTTGCAAAAACTGTCGGCGGCTTAAATCTGATTTTTTGTCGCTCATATTTTTGTGTTTTTAGTATTGGACCTTTACACACTGCCAATGAATGTGCATACCACCTTGAATTCATCGCCATCATCTGAATATCAGAAAGAGGGAGAGTCGGGATTTCCCTGCAAAAGTAACAAGAATTATCTTACCGAGCAAATAATTCTCAAAGAAAGTTTTCACGGTGAAGCAAATGGGGCGTTGGGCAATCTATCGGCGATACTTTATCAGATTTCCCAAAATGTAACATGGTCTATAGGATGTGACACGTCAGCTAAAAAGAAAATAGCGGCAAAGGATGGTGCCTTTGCAAAATAAATCCTATCTTTGCAAAAACAAACTTAAAAAACATATTTACAAATGAGAAGACTTACCTTTACGATGCTGATGCTGTGTGCCGCCGTGCTGACTGCATGGGCTGGTCCAGCCGCCTCTCCCAACAAGAAGTTGACGGTCGCCCAAGAGGGTACCCAGTATGTGGTACGCTATCAGGGGAAGCCCGTCGTCACCCTGGCCACGGTGGGATTTGAAACCCTGCCAACAGAGGGGAAACCCAAATTAAGACACACGCGACACCTCCAGACGGACTACACGATGCTGGCGGGCAAGCGCCTGCACTGCGAGAATGCCGCCGAGGAGTATTGTGTCACGCTGAACAAGCAGACAGAGCTGGTCATCCGCCTCTACAACGACGGTGTGGCTTTCCGCTATGAACTGACGGGCCTGAACCACCAACGGGTACCCAAGGAGCTGACGACCTACCGCATCGCCGAGGGTACACGCCGCTGGATGCAGGATTGGAAGGACAGCTACGAGGGTTTCTTCCCCTTGACGGAAACGGGCAAGGGTGACAAGCACCGCTGGGGCTACCCCGCCCTGACGGAGCCGCAGCAGGGTGTGTTTGCCCTATATACGGAGGCAAACATCGAACGCCGGCAAAGTGCGTCGTGCCTATACAACGACCGGGATGTGGAGCTCTACGAGGTGCGCCCCGACCGCAACGAGGTGGAAGTAGAAGGTGCGTGGCACACGCCCTGGCGAGTGGTCATCGTGGGCAGTCTGGCCGACGTGGTGGCCTCGACGCTGGTGACGGACGTGTCGGAACCTTGCAAACTGAGGGACACGAGCTGGATTGAGCCGGGCGTTGTGTCGTGGGTCTATTGGGCCTACAATCACGGTTCGAACGACTTTGACATCATTCAAAAATATGTAGATATGGCGGCCCGCCTGCACCTGCCCTACGTGCTGATTGACGCGGAGTGGGACGAGATGAAGGACTGGAAGAGCATCGAGGATGCCGTCTATTATGCCCGGGAGAAGGGTGTGAAGCCCTTGATTTGGTACAATTCGACGACGGGATGGATTGACGGGGCACCGGGACCAAAATACCGACTGAACAAGGCAGAAGACCGGGAGCGGGAGTTTGCCTGGTGTGAACGGTTAGGCGTAGCCGGCGTAAAGATTGACTTCTTTGCCGGTGATACCCAGGAAACGATGGACTACTGCATCGACCTGCTGGAATGTGCAGCCCGGCATCACTTGACGGTCAACTTCCACGGTGCCACCATCCCAAGAGGCTGGCAGCGCACATATCCCCACCTGATGAGCACGGAGGGTGTGTATGGTGCGGAGTGGTACAACAACGTGCCGACGTTCACGACCCGTGCCGCCCGCCACAATGCCACGCTGCCCTTCACCCGCAACGTGATTGGCCCGATGGACTATACGCCTTGCGCCTTCTCCGACTCGCAGCACCCGCACATCACGTCGAAGGCGCACGAACTGGCGCTCACCGTATTGTATGAGTCAGCCTTGCAACACCTGGCCGACAAGCCAGAGAGCTACTATGCCCAGCCCAAGGAGGTGCAGGATTTCTTCGGAATGCTGCCGACGGTGTGGGACGAAACCCGCCTGGTGACGGGCTATCCTGGCGAGGAGGTCGTCATGGCCCGTCGCAGTGGAAAGGCATGGTACATTGCCGGTATCAATGGCCGGGACGAGGAGGTGGAGCTGACGCTGTCACTGGACTTCTGCAAGAATGTGCAGGAGGTGAAACTGTTTGCCGACAAGGGCACAGAGTGGGACATCACCACAACGAACAGCCTGCCCAGCCGTGTGAAGCTGCAAGCACGTGGCGGTTTCGTAGCCGTGGCACGGGAATTGCCCTACAAGGATCCGAACCTGAGTGCGACGGAGCGAGCCAAAGACCTCTGTGGACGCCTGACACTGGAGGAGAAAGCCCAGTTGATGCTCGACGAGAGTCCAGCCATCCCCAGACTGGGCATCAAGAAGTTCTTCTGGTGGAGCGAGGCCCTGCACGGAGCGGCAAACATGGGCAACGTGACGGTGTTCCCAGAGCCTGTCGGCATGGCCGCCTCGTTCAACCCCGACCTGTTGTACAAGGTATTCGACGCAACCAGCACGGAGTTCCGGGCACAGTATAACCACCGCATGTTGAACGGCGGTGAAGACGAGAAGTTCCACAGCCTGAGCGTGTGGACACCAAACGTCAACATCTTCCGTGACCCTCGATGGGGACGCGGACAGGAAACCTACGGCGAAGACCCCTACCTGACCAGTCAGATGGGTTGTGCCGCCGTCAGGGGATTGCAGGGACCGGAGGACAGCAAATACAGGAAGCTGTGGGCCTGTGCCAAGCACTATGCCGTACACAGCGGCCCGGAATACACCCGCCACAGTGCCAACCTCATCGACATTGAGCCGCGTGACCTTTGGGAGACTTACCTGCCAGCCTTCAAGACGTTGGTACAGGACGCCAAAGTGCGCGAGGTGATGTGTGCCTACCAGCGCCTGGACGACGAACCTTGTTGTGGAAATGCCCGCCTGTTGCAGCAGATTCTGCGCGACGAATGGGGATTTAAGTACCTCGTCGTCAGTGACTGCGGTGCAGTGAGCGACTTCTATACCAGCCACAAGAGTTCGTCGGATGCCGTTCACGGTTCGGCCAAGGCCGTCATCTCAGGCACCGACGTGGAGTGCGGCTATGCCTATGCCTACCGCAGCATCCCCGAAGCCGTGCGCCGTGGCCTGTTGAGCGAGCAGGAAGTCGATAAGCATGTCATCCGCCTACTGGAAGGCCGTTTCGACCTGGGCGAGATGGATGACCCGAAACTCGTCAGCTGGTCGCAGATTCCCTATTCGGTCATGGATTCGAAGCCTCATCGACAGCTGTCACTCGACATGGCTCGCCAAAGCATCGTCCTGTTACAGAACAAGGGCAACGTGCTGCCGCTGGCCAAGAACAAGGAGAAAATTGCTGTCATCGGACCCAATGCAGACGACGAACCGCTGATGTGGGGTAACTATAATGGTACGCCGAACCACACCGTCACCATCCTGGACGGCATCAAGGCGAAGCAGCGCAAAATCATCCACATCGACGGTTGCGACCGCACATACGACAAAGTGATGGAGTGCCTGATGGCAACGCAGTGTACACAGAACGGTCGGAAGGGCCTGCGCGGTACGTTCTGGAACAACACGAAGATGGAGGGACAACCCGTCACCACCCAATACTACACCACACCGCTGGCCGTAACCACCGCCGGAATGCACAACTTTGCACCAGGCGTGAACCTGGAGGATTTCTCGGCCAAGTACGAAACCACCTTTACGCCGACGACCAGCGGCGAGTATGTCATCAACGTGGAAGGCTGCGGCGACTTCGGTCTCTACATCGACGGAGAGCGGAAGATGCACCACCACACATGGCGTACCACCCCGACCCGCACAGCTATTCAGGCCGAGGCCGGACACAGCTACAACATCGAGGTGCGCTTCCAATATGTGAAGACGTGGGGAGCCAACATGAAGATTGACATTGCCAAGGAACACCCCATCGACTACGCCGCTGTCATTCAACAGCTCAACGACGTGCAGACCGTCGTCTTCGTCGGCGGTATCTCGGCGGGACTGGAAGGCGAGGAAATGCCTGTCAGCATCGAAGGCTTCAAAGGTGGCGACCGCACCAGCATCGAACTGCCCAAGGTGCAGCGCAACTTCCTTCGTGCTCTGAAGGAAGCCGGGAAAACCGTCATCTTCGTTAACTGCTCCGGCTCGGCCATGGCCTTGCAGCCTGAGACCGAGACCTGTGATGCCATCATCCAGGCCTGGTATCCCGGACAGGAAGGCGGTACCGCCGTGGCCGACATCCTGTTCGGCGACTGCAACCCCAGCGGAAAACTGCCCATCACCTTCTACAAGAACACGGAACAGCTGCCCGACTACGAGGACTACTCCATGAAAGGCCGCACCTACCGCTATTTCGACGATGCCCTCTTCCCTTTCGGCTACGGACTGAGCTACACCACATTCAAGGTGGGCACGGCCCAACTGAACCTCAAGAAGGATGGCACGGGCGACATCACCATCCCGATTACGAACACGGGCAGTAGGGACGGCGAGGAGACCCTGCAAGTCTATATCCGCAACACCGCCGACCCCGATGCTCCGTTGAAGACCCTCCGCGCCTTCCAACGAATCGACGTCAAGGCGGGTGCCACCGAGAATGCCGTCCTGATGCTCACGCCGCAGTCGTTTGAGTTCTTCGACCCCGAAAGCAACACCATGCGCACCCTGCCGGGCAAGTACGAGATTCTGTACGGCACCAGCTCCCGCAACCAGGATTTACAAACGATCAACTTTACAATTAAAGACTAAACCTTTCCATTTGAATGAAACTTAAATTTTTCACTTTTCATTTTGCACTTTGCGCCTTTCTCTTCTGTACACCCTGTGGCGCAACGAACAAGGAATCCATTCCCTTTGGTGACGGCATCCTGCAACTGCAACTACTCACGGACAACGCCGTCCGCATTCAATATGGGAAGGATGTGGCCACGCAGCAGCTTCCAGAGCTGATTTACAATCAAGAGAAAGCTCCTACCGTTCGCCACAGCCGAAAGCAGAAGGGCGACATCGTGACCATCAAAACCGCCAAGATGCAGGTTGTCACCGACCTGCGTCGGCAGACCGTCAGTGTGCTCAACAAGCAGGGAAGCACCGGCTTCACGGCCACGGTTCATCAGCTGAAGCCGGCCACCGTTGCCGGAGAAGCAACCCATGAGGCTACACTACGGTTTCAGACCCCAAAGGACGAATGTCTCTACGGACTGGGACAGTTTCAGGACGGCCACTGCAACCTGCGTGGTCAAAGCCGCCGCCTCACACAGGTCAACACCCAAATCAGCATTCCCCTGCTTCTTTCCAACAAGGGCTATGCGCTCCTTTGGAACAACTACGGACTGACGGACTACAACCCTGCCGACCAATCCATTTCCCTGAAACGCCATGAGGGAGCCGGCACCAAGGAAGTGGTCAACGTCACTTCCACCCACGGCAACCAACAGGAAACCCGTGAGCGGAATATCTACGAAGGAACGCTCACCATTCCAACAGAAGGCGACTACAGCCTGTTGCTCGACGTGGGACAGACCATGGCAAGGCGACACAACCTCAGCGTCGATGGTCAGCTCATCATCGACATGAACAACCTTTGGCTTCCGCCTACCACCTCCACCATCGTCCACCTCACAGCTGGACAGCACACCGTGACCGCCGAACTGACCAAGGAAGACCGCCCCATGCTCTTCTACCAACCCGTCGGCGACCAGACCACGTTGCGCTCGCCTGCTGCCACGGCTGTGGATTACACTGTGTTTGTCGGAAATGCCGACGAAGCCATCGCCACTTTCCGGCAGGTTTCCGGCAACGTTCCCCTCATGCCCCGCTGGGCGTTGGGCTATATCCACTGCCGCGAACGCTTCCACAGTCAGGAGGAAATCCTCACTACGGCCAACCGTTTCCGAAAGGAACAACTGCCCGTTGACTTGCTGGTGCAAGACTGGCAATACTGGGGAAAATATGGGTGGAACGCCATGCGCTTCGACGAAGATAACTACCCCGACCCTCACGCCTTGACCGACAGCCTTCATAACATGGGTATCAGATTGATGCTCAGTGTGTGGTCAAAAATAGACAAAAACTCGGAAGTGGGACGCCAGATGCTCGGACAAGGCTACTACATCCCCGGCACCGACTGGATTGACTTCTTCAATCCCGACGCCGCTGCCGCCTATTGGAAAAACTTCAGCCAACGCCTCCTGCCCCTTGGCATCGATGCATGGTGGCAAGATGCCACGGAACCAGAGAACGACGACCTGCTGGGCCGACGCATTGCCGGTGGGAAATATCCCGGTGAACTCTTCCGCAATGCCTATCCCCTCATGGTCAACAAGACCGTCTATGAGGGCCTGCGCCACGACGCACCCCAGCAACGTCCCATGATACTCACCCGTTGCGGCTTCCCTGGCATCCAGCGCTATGGCTCTGCCATGTGGTCGGGCGACGTAGGCAACGACTGGCTCACCCTGCGCCGACAGATAACCGCCGGACTCGGCATGGCCGCTGCGGGAATGCCATGGTGGACTTACGATGCAGGAGGATTCTTCCGTCCCGGAAACCAATACACCGACCCCGCTTACACCGAGCGGATGCTCCGCTGGATTGAGACCGCTGTCTATCTGCCACTGATGCGCGTACATGGCTACATGAGCAACACCGAACCGTGGAACTACAGCCCCGAAGCCCAGCAGGCCATCTCTGAAAACCTGCGCCAACGCTACCGCCTGCTGCCCTACATCTACAGCCAGGCCGCAGCCGTCACCCTACAAGGTTCCACCCTCATGCGCCCCCTTGTCTTCGACTTCCCCGACGATACCGAGGCACTGCGTCAGGACTGTGAATACATGTTCGGCCCGGCCCTGCTCGTCAGTCCTGTCACCCAGGAAGGTGTGCGTGAATGGGCCACCTATCTGCCTCAAAACAAGGGCGGTTGGTACGACTACCACACAGGACGCCATTACGACGGCGCTCAGACCGTCATCACCCCCGTTGACCTCGCCCACATCCCTGTCTTCGTCCGTGCCGGAAGCATCCTGCCCCTCCGCACCGTTGACAGTCAACACACTGCCGACGCCGCCGATGCCCCCATCGAGCTCCGCGTCTATCCCGGTGCCGATGCCACGTTCACCCTCTACGAGGATGACGGCGTCAGCAACGAATACGAGCAAGGCTGCTATGCCACCACACAGCTTACCTGGAACGAACGGAAGCAAAAACTTACCGTGTCGCCCCGCCGTGGCAGTTACAGCGGTATGAAGGCACAGCCTGCCTTCCGCACCGTCGTGGTTAAATAACTAAATAATATAATGTGGGATGCTGACCGAGAATACCATGGAAAAGTTGCAGATACTGGCCGAATCGGCGAAGTACGATGTGTCGTGCTCATCGAGCGGTACAGTACGCGGTGGCCGGAAGGACATGGTCGGCAACACGGTGGGCGGCATCGGCATCTGCCACTCGTTTGCAGACGATGGGCGATGCATCTCGCTGCTGAAGGTGATGCTGACGAACTACTGCATGTACGACTGTGCCTACTGCATCAACCGCCGCTCAAACGACATCCGACGTGCCACGCTTTCGGTAAGCGAGCTGGAGGAGATTACCATGGAGTTCTACCGCCGCAACTACATCGAAGGCCTGTTCCTGAGCAGCGGCGTGGTGAGAAGCCCCGACTACACGATGGAGCGACTGGCAGCCATTGCCCGCGACTTGCGGACGAAGCATCGTTTCAACGGCTACATCCACCTGAAGAGCATTCCGGGGGCAAGCCGTGAACTACTAAGCGAGGCGGGAAAGTATGCCGACCGCATGAGCGTGAACATCGAGATTCCGAGGGAAGAGTCACTGAAGTTGCTGGCACCGGAGAAAAACCACCAGAGCGTGTTCCAGCCAATGCAGTTCATCCAGCAGGGAGTACTTGAGAACAAGGAAGACCGTAAGCGGATGCGCCACGTGCCGAGGTTTGTGCCAGCGGGACAATCTACACAAATGATTGTGGGAGCCACGAACGAGACAGACCTCGACATTCTGGGCATGTCGGCAGCCCTGTACGGAAGGCCGACTATGCGACGGGTGTATTATTCGGGCTATGTCAGCGTGAACACCTACGACCCTCGCCTGCCAGTGCTGAAGCAGCCGCCCCTGGTACGAGAGAACCGCCTGTATCAAGCAGATTGGCTGATGCGATTCTACCACTTCAGGGTTGATGAGATCGTAGATGAGCAGCACAGCAACCTGGACTTGGACGTGGATCCGAAACTCTCATGGGCCTTGCGCCATCCCGAAGAGTTTCCCGTGGACATCAACCATGACGACTACGAAAGAATCCTGCGTGTGCCAGGCATCGGCGTAAAGTCTGCCCTAATGATTGTCAGTTCGCGGAGGTTCAGCCGTATCACGTCCTACCACCTGAAAAAGATGGGGGTGGTCATGAAGAAGGCGAAGTATTTCATCACCTGCCACGAACTGACCGACAGCTATGCCAACCCCGTCGTAGGCATCAACGAATTGCACCCCGAACGCCTGAAACCCCTGCTGGTCTCAAAAGCACAGCAAAAGAAGGCGGCGGCAGAGTTGCAGCTAAAAATAAATTTCAAGTGAGAAGTCCCCTTAAAGTCCTCACCCCAAAACAACAAAAAAACGGTGTTAGTTTACATCTTCGATAGAACGCTGGACGGATTGCTTTGCGCCGTGTTTGATGCCTTCTCGCTGCGACAACAGCCGGAGGCATTGGTGGGGAGGGGCGAACCCTTGCCACTGTTCTGCGACGAGACTCACTGGGTGGAAACGGCAGAAGACCGGGCACAGCGAGTGTGGCGTGGACTGGAGAAACGACTGGGAAAGGATGCCCTCCGAATGTTGGCGGTGAGCTACCTTTCGGAACTGTCCGAACTGGATTTGCCGCTGTTCAACTACATCTGCAAGATCTTTCGGCGACCGGAGGGCAGTCGGTGCGTAGAGCTGAACTTCGCCGACCCCGACGTGCTGGCCGTGAGGAACATCTGCCGGAAAGTGCTGCACGAGCAACTGCGGATGAAGCAGTTCATCCGTTTCCAGAAGGCCAAGGACGGCACATACCTTGCCGTCGTCTCGCCCGACCACGATGTGCTGCCACTGGTGACCGACCACTTCCGCGACCGCTTTGGCGACCAGCCCTGGCTCATCTACGATGCAAAACGGCAGTACGGCTTTCACTACGACCAACAGAACCTGACACGCATCCAGTTTCCCGAAGGTGAGCGCCTGCCGTTCGACCTGAAAAGCGGACAAATGGACGAGCAGATTCTCAGCGAGAACGACAAGACGTTTCAGGAACTCTGGCGCACTTACTTCAAGGCCGTCTGCATCCAGGAACGCATGAACCCCCGGAAACAGTTGAACGACATGCCGAGAAGATATTGGAAATACATGACAGAAAAACAATAGAACCATGAAAAAAAGACTGACGAAACAATACGTGAACAAGCAAGAGCTGAGTGGGCAAGTGATGAACCTGCTCCGGGAGAACCCCGGCGAGAAGTATTCAATGAAAAAAATCTTCCGGGAACTGGGACTATCGACCCACCCCGCCCGAATGCTCTGCATTGATGTGCTGAAGGAACTGACAGCCGACGGTAGCATCCTGCAAGACCGCAGCCTGGACTACTACTACGATCAGGTGAAGCAAACGGTAGAGGGAACCTTCGACCGCACCAGCGGCGGCAGGAACTTCGTCGATACCGACGACGGCGTCGGCATCGCCATCTACGACGAGGACACCCTTCACGCCCTGCCCGGCGACCGCGTGAAAGTGAGCCTCTTCGCCAAACGTCGCGACAAACGGCACCTGCACGGACAAGTGATTGAAATCGTCAAACGCTCGGAGAGACCCTTCGTCGGAATGCTTCAGATTCATCACGAGACTGCCTTCCTCGTCTGTCCCACAGGCATCCTGCCGCAGGACATTCTAATTCCGGCACGCTACCTGAACGGCGGCGTGAACGGCGACAAAGTGGCCGTCCGCGTGGTGGAATGGCCAGCCAACTCCCGCAACCCCATCGGCGAAGTGACGGAAGTGCTGGGCAAGGGCGGCGAAAACGAAACAGAGATGCATGCCATCCTTGCCGAGTTCGGCCTGCCCTACACCTATCCCAAGGACGTGGAGGACGCAGCCAACCTGATTGAGCCGGGCATCACGCAGGCCGAGATTGCCAAGCGGGAAGACTTCCGCGACACCCCGACCATGACCATCGACCCCCGCGACGCCAAGGACTTCGACGACGCCCTCAGCATCAAAGACGTCAGCACGAAATACAGCCACTCGGACAACTCGAAAGTCTGGGAAATTGGCGTCCACATAGCCGACGTGAGCCACTACGTGCGGGAAGGCGACCTCATCGACGCGGAAGCCATGCAACGCGCCACCAGTATCTACCTGGTTGACCGCACCATCCCCATGCTGCCCGAACACCTGTGCAACGGCATCTGCTCCCTCCGCCCCGGTGAGGAGAAACTCACCTTCTCCGTCGTCTTCGACATGAACGAGGACGCCGAAGTGCTCGACAGCCGCATCCTTCACACCGTCATCCGGAGCGACCGCCGCTTCACCTACGAGGAAGTACAGGCCGAGCTGGAAGCCCAGGGCGAAGCGACGGAGTGTGAAGCCATCCGCATGGGAAAGGCCCAACCCACCAAACCCGTCCCCGCACAGGAAGTCACCTCTAACCCCTCCTCTCTCCCCTCCCTCACCAACGAACTAATCGCACTGAACCGTCTGGCAAAGAAACTGCGGTCTCAGCGATTCAAGGACGGAGCAATCGACTTCGACCGCGAGGAAGTGCGCTTCGAGATTGACGACCATGGCAAACCCCTGAGCGTCTATTTCAAGCGGGCCAAGGATGCCAACAAACTCGTCGAGGAATTCATGCTGTTGGCCAACCGCACCGTAGCCGAGCACGTGGGCAAAGTGAAGAAAGGAGAGAAGGCAAAGACACTGCCCTACCGCATCCACGACCTGCCCGACCCCGCCAAGCTGGAAAACCTGGCAAAGACAGCCAGCCGGCTGGGCTTCCCCATCGTCACCCAGGGCGGCAAAGCGGATGTGGCAAAGAGCCTGAACCGCCTGCTGGCCGGCACGAAAGGTAGCCCATGGGAAAACCTCATCGAGAACGTTACACTACGAGCTATGCAGAAAGCCCGCTACTCCACCTACAACATCGGACACTACGGACTGGCCTTCGACTACTACACCCACTTCACCAGCCCCATCCGCCGCTACCCCGACCTCATGGTTCACCGCCTGCTCACCCGCTACGCCGAGCCCGACGCTCGCTCCGCCAACCAAAAACACTACGAAGACCTCTGCATCCACTCCTCCGACATGGAACAACTGGCCGCACTTGCCGAACGCGCCAGCATCAAGTACAAGCAAGTGGAATTCATGGCCGACCGCATCGGCCAGGAGTTCGACGCCCACATCAGCGGCGTCACCGAATTCGGCCTCTACGCCGAAGTCGATGAAAACAAATGCGAGGGACTCATCGCCGTCCACACCCTCGGCGACGAAGGCTTCGACTACGACGACCAAAACTACAGCCTCGTAGGCCGCAAAACCCACCGCCGCTACACCCTCGGCGACCCCATCCGCATCCGCGTAGCCCAGGCCAACCTTTTCCGCAAACAACTCGACTACGAACCCGTAGAGCAATCCACTGCCACTACCTCCTCCCCTCTCACCCCTCCCCTCTCACCTCTCGCCCTTCCTTCCTCCCCGAAGAAACCCAAGAAAGCAAAACCCACATCCTCCAAACGCGGCGGACGCGGGCAAAAGACGAAAAAAAGAAGGAAATAAAGAAAGGCGACCCGGACAAAACTTTTTGCCTGGGTCGCTCTTCATTTTTGGCACAGCCTCTTGTTCTTTCCGTTTTTACTTACTGATTCGATGTTGCAACTTCCACACGAAGGCATCGATGGTTGCCACCGAGACGATGTTCACCACGTCGCGCACCGAGGCATCGTGGTCGGTGAAGTAGATGGGCTTCTTCAGTCCCATCTGGATGGGGCCGATAACTTCCACGCTCGGGTCGAGCAGCTGCAACATCTTGTAGGACGACTGTGCACTGGTCAGGTTCGGGAATACTAATGTGTTCACTTCCTTGCCATAGAGACGGGTGAACGGATACATTTCGTCGCGCCGTTCACGATCCAGTGCGAAACCGATTTGCATTTCGCCATCGACGGCCAAATCGGGGAACTCATGCTGCAACTGCTCCACGGCACGGCGCACTTTCAGCGAACCTTCGCCCGTGTCGGAACCAAAGTTCGAGTGGCTGAGCATGGCAATGTGCGGCTTCTCGTTGAACCATCGCACCGTCGTGGCGCACAGCCGGGCGATGTCCACCAGCTCCTCTGTGGTCGGGTCGTTGTTTATCAGTGTGTCACCGACATACAGCGTTCCCTTCGACGAGTTGATAATGTGCATAGTGCCGAACTGCTTGAACTCCTCGCGGATGCCAATGACTTCCTTGGCCACTTTGATGGTGTTGCTGTACTTTGTGTAGAGACCCGTGATGAAGGCGTCGGCCTCGCCCGTTTCCACCATCATCATGCCGAAATAGTTCCGCTCAAACATCTTGTCGTTGGCCTCGCGGAAGGTGTAGCCGTCGCGCTGGTGCTTCTCCACCAGCAGGCGAGCAAAGCGCTCACGCCGTTCAGCCTCGTTGTCATGGCGCAGGTTCACCAGTTCGATGCCTTCCAGGGAGAGGTCGAGTTCGGCAGCCAACTTGCGGATGCGCTCATCATTACCCAGAAGTATCGGCTGGCAGATGCCTTCTGCCTTGGCTTGCACGGCTGCGCGGAGCATCGTGGGGTGAATGCCCTCGGCAAAAACCACCCGCTGCGGATGGGCAATAGCCGTCGCATAGAGCTTTTGTGTCAGTTTCGTCTCCTGTCCCAGCATGAGCGACAAGCCGTGCTTGTAAGCGTCCCAGTCCTCAATCGTACACCGGGCCACACCGCTCTCGATGGCGGCCTTGGCCACCGCCGCACTCACTTCGCTGATGAGCCGGGGGTCAACGGGCTTTGGGATGAAGTAGTCACGACCGAACTTCAGGTTGTTCACCTTGTACACGTCGTTCACCACGTCGGGCACGGGCTGCTTGGCCAGGTCGGCAATGGCGTGGACTGCGGCCATTTTCATGGCTTCATTAATGGCTGTAGCATGGACGTCCAGCGCACCACGGAAAATGTATGGGAAACCGATTACGTTATTTATCTGGTTGGGATAGTCCGTGCGGCCCGTTGACATCAAAACGTCGGGGCGGGCTTCCATGGCGTCCTCGTAGCTGATTTCGGGCACGGGGTTGGCCAAGGCGAAAATTACGGGATCCTTCGCCATCGAGCACACCATGTCTTTCGTCAGCACGTTGCCCTTCGACAGGCCCACAAACACGTCTGCACCCTCAATGGCCTCCGCCAACGTATGCACGTCGCGACGGTCTGTGGCAAAATAGCGCTTCTGCTCTGTCAGTCCCTCGCGGTCGCTCGTAATCACACCTTTCGAATCCAGCATCAGGATGTTCTCACGCCGTGCGCCCAATGCCTCGTAGAGCTTTGTGCAGGAGATGGCTGCCGCACCCGCTCCGTTCACCACGATGCGCACTTTGCTGATGTCTTTTCCATTCACCTCCAGCGCGTTTTTCAGTCCCGCTGCCGAGATGATGGCCGTGCCGTGCTGGTCGTCGTGCATCACGGGGATGTCGAGGGTGCGTTTCAGACGCTCCTCTATGTAGAAACACTCGGGTGCCTTGATGTCCTCCAGGTTGATGCCGCCAAAGGTCGGGGCGATGCGCTCCACGGCCTCGCAGAACTTCTCGGGGTCTTTCTCGTTCACCTCGATGTCAAACACGTCGATGCCTCCGTAAATCTTGAACAACAGGCCCTTACCTTCCATTACGGGCTTGCCGCTCAGGGCACCGATGTCGCCCAGACCCAGCACCGCCGTTCCATTCGAAATGACGGCCACCAGGTTTCCCTTGTCCGTATAGCGATAGGCGTCATCCGCGTTCTGTTGGATTTCCAGACACGGATAAGCCACACCTGGCGAATAGGCCAAGCTCAAGTCGGTCTGTGTACGATAAGCCTTCGTGGGCTTCACCTCTATCTTTCCGGGACGGCCTGCCTCATGATACTGAAGCGCCGCCTCTTTCGTAATTTTTGCCATGTTTCTTTTGTATTAATAACGATTAAATAATTGAAGTTTCGTAAGCTCAACTTTTTTCAAGGCAATTTCACTTCGACACCAGCGGGGACGTTGTCGGGATTGGGGAAGCGGTTGAGACGGATGATGGCGCGGACGGAGTCGGCGGTACCATAGATCTTCTTGGAGATGCGGGTGAGGGATTCGCCGGGCTGCACGACATAGGTGCGTGGGCGTTTGTCTTGCTTCGGGGAAGGTTTTGGGGCTGCCACCGTGTCTTTTTTCTGGGGAAGATCAGAAGGTTGTTCCTTGGAAGGGGTTGGGGGTGTAGGACGCTCTTTCCGCTGCGGGACAGCGGGTGAGGGGTCAGAGGGGAGAGGTGAGGAATCAGAATTGCATTTCTTATAGACGAGAATGGCCAAAAGGGCAAGGAGGATGCCTGCTAAGGGTATCAGCAGCCAGTGTACCCACGACATGGGGCGGGTTTCGTTCTCGTCGTCTTCTTCGGGTTCTTCGGGGAGGGGTGAGGGGGCTTCGGGGAGAGGGGCCTCGGTTTCAGCGGGTGCCTCGGTGACCTGGGGCTCAGGTATGAGGCTTTCCTCGGTTTCAGCGGGCGTCTCGGTGACCTGGGAATCAGAGGGGAGAGGTGAGGAGTTAGGGGTGAGAGGTACAGGGGCCTGCGCCTCCAGACGTTGCAGCAGGCGTTGCAAGCGTACTTGTTCTGCGTAGGCCTCGTTGGCTTGCCGGAGTGTTTCCTCGGCGCGTGCCTTGGCAAGTGCGTATTGCTGACGGATGTCCTCCAAGGTCTCGGGGGTGGAAATCAGCATGTCGATACCTGAAAATGCGTCCTGAGGCGTGTCCGAGAGCTGTTCGTCGGGCAATTCCAGCTGGACGGAGGGTATGGGTTCCTCTCCCGACGAAGCGGGGGTGGCTGTGTCTGCGGGTACGAAGGCTACTTTCTTGTAGCCGGCTATCAGAATGCGTTCGCCGTTCTGTACGTTCACGCTTTCGCGGTCGGCCACTTCAACAATGCGGAAGGTGCCGAAGCCTTTGATTTTCACGAATCCATCCGTGGTCAGTCCTTCGGTGATTGTGTCAAAGAATGCTTTTGAGAGTGCTTCTGCGGTCTTCTTTGAGAGTCCGCTTTGCTTTACGAGGATGTCGATGAATGTTTGCAGGGTGTATTTTTCCATTGTGTGTGTGTTGGGGGTTATGCGTTCACTTTGTCCTTCAGGGCCGTGTTCATCTTGAAACCAATGGTGGTTCTAGCGGGCACGATGTTGAAGGTTCTTGTGCTGGGGTTATACATTTTCCGCTCTGCTTTCGTCTTGGGCGAAAACGTGCCGAAATCTTTGACGTTGAGCGAGCTGCCGTCCGTCAAGAGGGTGTGCAACATACCCACGAGGGTATCGACTTGCAACTGGGCTTCCTCGGCGTCGGTGTCCAGTTTCTTGGCTATTTCATCAATAAATGTCTTGTTGTTCATCGTTCTTTTGTATTTATGATTCCTCTCTGTCCGCAGGACTTTCCCGCTTGCAGGAGGATGGGGTTCCATATAAGTCAAAGTCGTCGGCATCTGTGATTTCAACGTCGTAGAAGGTGCCGCGACGGAGTTGGCCGTGGGAGACGGGAATCAGCACTTCGGGATCGACTTCGGGGGAGTCGAATTCGGTGCGGCCTACATAGTAGTCGCCCTCGCGGCGGTCGATGATGACGCGGAGGGTCGTGCCTATTTTCCGGGCTTGTACTTCGGCGGAAATGTCTTGCTGCAGGGCCATCAGTTCGCTGAGGCGTTGCTGCTTCACGTCGTCGGGGATATCGTCCTTGAAGTTCCTGGCTGCCGGCGTTCCGTCTTCCTCGCTGTAGGCGAAGGCACCCATGCGTTCAAACTTGGCCCAGCGCACAAATTCCTTCAATTCTTCAAAGTCAGCCTCGCTCTCGCCCGGAAAGCCGACCATCAGCGTGGTTCGGAGGCAGATGCCGGGTACTTCCTGGCGCAGGCGCTGGACGAAGGCGTATGTTTCTTCCTTGGTGATGTGTCGTTGCATGTTGTGCAGCACGGTCGTGCTGATATGCTGCAAGGCAACGTCGAGGTATTTGCAGACGTTTTTCCGTGAGCGCATCACTTGCAGCAAATCCCAGGGGAAGTGGGTGGGATAGGCATAATGCAGGCGAATCCACTTCACGCCTTTCACGTCACTGATGCGCTGCACCAGTTCGGCTATCATCTGCTTGCCGTAGAGGTCAATGCCGTAGAAGGTGATTTCCTGGGCGATGACCTGAAACTCCTTGACGCCCTGCGAAACCAACTGTTCCACTTCGTGGACGATGTCTTCCATGGGACGGCTCTTGAACACTCCCGTTATCATGGGAATGGAACAGTAGGCGCACTGGCGGTCGCAGCCTTCTGCTATCTTCAGGTAGGCATAGTGGCGTGGCGTGGTCAGATGGCGGTCGTAGGCACGGGCGTGGTCGAAGGATTTTCCCAAGTGCCGAAGCAACTCTGTCCAGTCGAATTTTCCGAAAAAGCGGTCAACTTCGGGTATCTCACGACCCAGTTCCTCAAAATAGCGCTGCGAAAGGCAACCCATGACGTAGAGTTCCCGGATGCGCCCTTCCTGCTTAGCCTCACACAGCGAGAGTATCATGTTGATGCTCTCTTCCTTGGCATCGGCAATAAAGCCGCAGGTATTCACCACGACAATCTCACCCTGCACAAGTGGCGGGTCGTGCCGGACGGTGTAGCCGCTACGTTCCAACTGGGAAATCAGACGTTCGGAATCGACCAGATTCTTTGAACAGCCCAAAGTGATAATGTCAACCGTGTTTTTTTTCATCAAATCCTCAATAACGTTCTCCCTTTTTCTTTTTTTACTCTCCAAACAGGGAATCGACAAAGGCACGGCGGTTGAATGGCTGCAAGTCTTCCATGCCTTCGCCCAGTCCGATATATTTCACGGGAATCTTGAACTGGTCGCTGATGCCTATCACGACACCACCCTTGGCCGTGCCGTCGAGTTTGGTAATGGCCATGGCGGTCACTTCCGTCGCCTTCGTAAACTGTTTTGCCTGTTCAAAGGCGTTCTGGCCGGTGGAGCCGTCAAGCACGAGCAGCACTTCGTCGGGTGCCGTGGCTACCACTTTCTTCACGGCGTTTCGTATTTTTGTCAACTCGTTCATCAGGCCGACCTTGTTGTGCAGACGTCCTGCCGTGTCGATGATTACGACGTCGGCACCATTGGCCACGGCGGAACTGACGGAGTCGAAGGCCACGGCTGCGGGGTCACTGCCCATTTGCTGTTTCACCACCGGGACATCTACTCGTTCACCCCAGATGACCAACTGCTCTACGGCAGCCGCACGGAAGGTGTCGGCGGCACCGAGATATACTTTCTTGCCGGCCTGCTTGAATTGCCAGGCCAGCTTTCCTATCGTGGTGGTCTTCCCCACCCCGTTCACGCCTACCACCAGAATGACGTAGGGCTTATGGTCGGTCGGGAGGTCGAAGCCTTCCGTATCTTCCGAGTTGTTTTCTGTCAGCAGCGAGGCGATTTCATCGCGCAGGATACCATTCAATTCGCTGGTGCTTACGTACTTGTCGCGAGCCACACGTTCCTCGATGCGATGAATGATATTCAGCGTGGTTTCCACTCCCACGTCGCTTGTCACCAGCACTTCCTCCAAATTATCAAGCACATCGTCATCCACGGTCGATTTACCAGCCACGGCGCGGGCTATCTTACCAAACACCGATTCCTTCGTCTTGGCAAGTCCATTGTCCAACGTTTCTTTCTTCTTCGATGAGAAAAAATCAAAAAATCCCATAAACAAGTGCTATTTTATTGGTTCTGTATCTGAATTCGTCACAAAATTACAACAAAAAATTTGAATACGCACAAAAAAACCTCCCCATTTTATTGGAGAGGTGTTATTGTGTCTGAATAAAAGACTTACTTCTTCAGATAATCCTTTACCATTTCATTAGGAACCATCTTCTCGTCAAATGCGTAAGCACCCGTCTTTGGCGACTTAAACATCTTGATGACCTTGGTAAAAGAACGGCTGTCCTTGTTCTGAAGCGTGGCGACGGTTTTCTTTGCCATAGTAGTTGATTTTTAATAGATTACTTAATTTCCTTATGAACTGTCATCCGCTTGAGGATGGGATTATACTTCTTCAACTCCATACGGTCGGGAGTGTTCTTGCGGTTCTTGGTCGTAATGTAACGTGATGTTCCTGGAAGACCGCTATCCTTCATTTCTGTGCATTCAAGGATTACCTGCACACGATTACCTTTAGCTTTCTTTGCCATTTTCGATTTCTCCTTTTTTCTTTAATGAATGTTGATTTAACCAATTACCTGGTTTTCGAGGGTCTTGACATCAAGGTAACCCTTATCAAGTGCCTTGCGAATAGCTGCATCAAGACCGATGCGATTGATGATACGCAGACCCGCTGCACTCACCTTAAGGAAAATCCAGCAATCCTCCTCTACATAGTAGAACTTCTTAGTGAACAGGTTGACATTGAAATGTCTTTTTGTTCTGCGCAATGAGTGAGAAACGTTGTTTCCAATCATTGCCTTCTTACCTGTAATCTGACAAACTTTTGACATATCTGTTTATTCTTATTCTTATAAATTTTCTAAAAAACTTTTTGGAGAAGAAAACGGATTGCGATGTCTGCGGGCCCGCAATGCCCACATTTGCGAAATTGACACCAACAAAACCGCCAAAGTGTTTTGAAAATTAAGGGGTGTTTCTATTCTTTCTCTTATTTCGGCCCAACCTCCAGTAAGCTTGGCTTTGCTGAGGAAAAATCCGTCCGTGATCCGGAAGGGATTCGAACCCTTGACCCACAGCTTAGAAGGCTGTTGCTCTAATCCAACTGAGCTACCGGACCATCCTTTTTTCCGTTTTTTATCGCCCAGCCACGGACAATAAGGCAACTGCATGGGACGTGCCTATGCATTTTGCGGGTGCAAAGATACGAACTTTCTTTGAACCCGCAAAATATTTTTAGCTTTTTATTATAGTCTTTTTTATTTGACAGTCAGTTGTACCTCCATAGTGGCCTGATATTCCTTCCCGTCGGTATGGGTGTAGATGACGGCCTGGCGCACCGTGTAGGTTTTTCCTTTCTTCAACCTACCCGGATATTGGCCCACGTAACAGCCGTAGCTGTCGGGATAAAGTTCTGCGAATATCGCTGCCGACGTACTATAGGAGCAGATTCGTCCGTCCGTGGTGAACCAATGGCCGTAACAGGTTTCACTCGATGTCGTCGTGGTCGTATTTGCAGAGATTGTACCCGTCGGATTCACACCGACAAAACGCAGGGAGCCCACCGTGCCGGCTGCCATGTTGCGTTTCAAGGCATGCATCTGAGCCGTCGATACGCCTAATGCCTTTGAGATGGCATCCATGTCATACTGCACCCGCACTGAGGAGTAAGACGATGAGCTGTAGGCCAAGGTCGCCTTGATGACGACGGTCGTATCCTGACGGACATAGTCTTCGGGATAGTCGCCATAGGTGCGGTTTGCACCGAGCGGGTCGGTACCCACAAACTTCACCGCGTATGGCCACTGTTCGTCGTTGGCCGTGTTCTCATCCCAAGGATGGCGCCAATAACTGGTCGGGGCACCCATCACGACGAACCACAAATGCTCGCAATTCTCCGGCACGGTGAACGTCACACTGCCATCCGCCGACTTCCCGGCCTCTCCATAGGTACGGGTGCCGTCATTGCAGTAAGCCACGAAACCATAGCGCCAGCCTGCACTTTCGGCATGGAGGTTTCTATATCCTGTCGCACCCACAATACCCTTGAACTCAGCCTTCACCACCGTACCAGCGGCAGGCACCTTCATCGGGTTGGCATTGTAGCCGAAGTTTTCGGGGCAATAATCCGGGTCAACAACCCAATAGGCATTATCTCCGCCCAGGTAATTCTCCACAATGGCAGCCGAAGGCTCCTTCAGCCGCTGCTGCTCACTGCCAATCAGTCCCTGGCCGTATGTCTGCCAGCAGTCAATATCCATGCTTGCAATATGCTGATAGCCGAGGAACTGCTCGTCGGCAAACTCATCCAAACTCAGGCCGAAAATGCGCATATAAGCCTCAACCGGGTCTTCGGGCTTGGTCGATTCGCGCCACACCCGGGCAATGGTGTTCTGTCCATGCTGCTGACACCACCAGTCATGGTAGTAACAGTTGTTATAGCGGGCCAATTCGCTCAAGATGTTCATGTGGTGCATCTTCTGGTTATTTCCCCAGTTCTCGGCAAACTGCTGGGCAGGGTACATCTTGTGGGCCTGCCAGTTGGCACAATCCTCCCACCAGCCATTTCCGCCCTGGGCATAGTTGTTATAGCCGTAGTTCAGTCCGTGGGAATCACCCAAATCCGCACTCACCAAATACTGGAACGTGTGGCCAATCTCGTGAGCAACCGTCACATTGCTACTTGCAGCCCAGGGATTGCAGTGGAACTGTCCCACCTTGTACTCCCGGCTCTGTTTCGACGTACCATTATAATAATAGGTGGTGCCCGAAGTGCCAGAGCCATCGGCACGCCAATCGGTCTGGTTCACGATGAACATTTCAATCTTCACCTTGTCGGTCGTCGATTTGCCAGGTTCCAAAAAGCCCAACTCATTCACATACTTGTCCCAAATCTTCTCGGCATTCGACAACAGGGTCCTCACATTACAGGTAGAGCCACCCAGCGTAATGTTTCCATTCGTCTTCTTGTCCAAGCCCTTTGCCCAGAAACAGATAAAGTGTTCGCTCTCCTGACTGCGCTGGAAACAGAACTGCGAATTCTCGTTCGTAAAGTCGTTGTTCGCATACGTGCTCGACTTCACGATGTAACGTCCAGGATTATTCCAGGAGTATTCACCCAGGCTCTGAGCCTTGTACGACTTCAGCTGGTATTTCAGCGAGGAGGTGCCCTCCTTTAAATACCAACGCATCTGACTGGTTCTGAACTCCACCGAATCTATATTCTGCATGTCATACACTTCAGGGGCACAAAAACGATCCACGTAATTGAACCAAAGCGTATCGCCGACTTCCGCCATTGCAGGAAGGGAAGAAGTCAACACCAGTGCGGCAAAAGCACACTTCCGTAAAAAAGTAAAAGTTCCTTTCATAGCCCCCTCCTATCTTTTCATGACCTTGAAGCTTGCGCTCCCCGTGTTTACTACATACGTACCCTTTCCCAAATGTTGCAGGCCGACCGTCACACCGTCGCCCACGACATTCACCACGGCATTCACCTCTGCGCCCGCAGCATCATAGACCTTCACGGCATTCACATCCACAGCCTTCAGCGTCAACACGCCACCCGCAAACGTGGGTGCCGCCTCCTTTTGTACACCGGCAACCCCTGTCAACATGGGGTCATCGGTCGAGGAAATATAGAAATTCTTAATTTGGGTAAACTCATACGCATCCGCATTTACGACAATACCGCCCTCACGCATCTGCATGATGGGAGCACTACTGGTATTGCTCAACAGGTAATACACCAACGTACCATCCGTCAGTGTGAAAACCACGCTTTTGGCTTCCACGGCAAACGCAGCCATCAAAGCCAGGCCGAGACAAAAAATCTTTCTCATGTTCTTGAAAAGTACTTTTTAAGTTAAGATGATTCCGTGCGAAATAAAACACCCGATGCTGAGCCACCAGTCATACTACGACTCCTCATCGAGTGCAAAAGTAATCATTCTTTTCGAAAGAGCCAAATCTATGCATCTTTATTTGAATATCTCTCAAACTTTTGGTTAATCAGGTTCACTACCACCTTCAGCAAATCCCGACTCCATGGTTGATTCCATTGCTTTGCAAAACTCTTCGGCCATATTGTTCAATTTCACGCAGTCGGCTCGACTGATGTGACGCTTATTTGCGTCGTATGGCCAAGGACTTAAAATCAGCACCCGACCAGCAGCACAGGCATCAAAAAGGGCATCGGAGGGTTTGTAATAAGTGTATGCCCTCCCCAGCTTCTTCACCCCCTGCCAGTATCCACGAATCACGCTACGTATGCTTGTGTCCATAACCCTTGTCACCTGGATGACGGCATGCAAGTGGTCAGGCATCAAGCAGAACTGGAGAATGCGAATAGCGGGATAGTGTTTGCACATCACATACAGCTCATCAACAACAGCATTGCCCAAAGCCGTACGCTCCACTCGCGCCTGAGAAGGATCGTTCTGAGGTATCACCAACGTTCCCAACAACGGTTGACGCGACGGCACCGTCAGCGTAATATGATAAATGCCGACACTCCTCCATGCCGTACCAGGCTCCTGCCATCGCCATTGATCTTCTGTCATAACGTTCTTCTTTGTCTATTAGATGGCAGCATAATATCAGCCCTTATTGCCGCCGCGTATTAACAATCCAAATATACTGTTGGAAAATCTTACACCATCCAGACTGTTTTCGTCGCCACTAATCAAGATTTTTCCAATCTTCCTGGCTTTATACAAATTCTCTGCCGCATCAATACGATATTTGAAAAACAAATTTTGAAAAATTCCTATTCGCGTCTGAGGATTTGTGCCCAACAAAAGCCCAACCTTATTATATTTAATACTGTCGATGTCAGAGAACACCTTCCCCTCAGCATTGCTCACCACCAATGAATAACATAAAAGAAAGCAAAAAGTATAACCTTGTCTTCATTTTTTGATTCTTTAATTCTTATTATTTTTCCTACTATTACACGCCCTGCATAGCAGCTGGGCATTTGAGAGTTCCGTCCTGCCGCTGAAGCTCCAGGGACGCTTGTGGTCTACTGTCAATTCTTCGGCACGGAAATGCTGGTGACAGTTTTCACATTCGTATAAGCCATTCTCGTCTGGGGCCTTTTCTGAGAGTAGGCGGAGTTTGTCGTCTTGGGTGAAGAAACGCTTGGGGTCAACACGGCAATTGCCGACGATGCCGAGAATCATGGCTTCGATATCTGCATCTTTGGTGAGAGACAAGCGGTAGCCCTCAGTCTTCATAAAATCGTTGACCTCTTTCCAGATGGCATCCTTGTGCTGAAGCCAAATAGCACGGTCTTTCAGATACTTGACGGAGAACTTGAACTTCAGGACAGGAGAGATTTTCGATTTCTCATGGAACACATCACAGATGAAACTGATGTAGGGTTTTATCTTTTTTACCTCATCATTGAAGCTCTCGTCCTTATGCGACTTTACGTATTCGTCCAATTCATCTTTCTTGGGGAAGCGACTATCATGACGCACATAGAAGATATACTCCAAAAGATGGCACTTGTTATCTCCGCGATCAATATTGGCAGTTGGAAGAATCTTCTTGGCGTTGGCATCGTTTCGGATGTAGTAGTCAAGACCTTCCAAATATTCACCATGATACAGACCATTAAGAACTTCATAGCGAGACAAGGGGACACCAAGCGTATTGATGCGCTTGAAAATCTCACGCTTCTTTTCCTCTGTTCCCCTACATATTATTATAGTAAGGTCTGTCCCATCTACAACTTGTTGCAAGTCGCTGTTATAAGCATACTCTTTCCAAGTCTTATCGTTGTATTTGTAGTCGCCTTGTTTGAACTTCGTGATTGCCTCTATGCGTTGCTTGCCATCAAGCACTTCAAGGATTCCGTCTTCTCGCTCCCAGAGATAGAAGGCAGGCAAGGGGATTCCATGATAGATGCTATCAATGACCAATGCCTGTTTAGCTGTATCATACACAATGGCTCGCTGCAACTCTATATCGCTGATAATCTTTCCACTGGCTACTTTCTCATATAGTTCTTTTACTGTCATTCTATTTTGCCTCCTTTCTATGTTTAATGACTATTCTGTCCCAAAGACATTTGTAATGTTTATTACCTTCTGGTAAATAGAAACGCATACCACCCTTAGAGTAAACAGCATCAGGTTCTACACAATCTTTCATTGGATTTCCTAATTGACGACTCGAACCAATGATTTCAAATTGCTTGGGGTTATACTTCTGCATGAAGGTAATGGGAACGCCCATTTCTCCGTCGTAATCGTAGGGAATCTCTGCAACAGTTGGCACCTCAATTGCATCATAGTTCACATAGCGGGGATAATGCTCAGGATTCTCTTCGTAGGAACAACTCAATACTACCTGCTTTTCGTTCTCATCTACTTGCAGGTTGGTGTACCACATAGAACTGCGAGGCGTGTTGTGCTGCTTGGGAAGTACACTACCGTCAGGACGACGGAAGCCACTCAGATGATAATGATAGCCCACACGGATATTGCCAGCTTGGAAATGTCGGATGATACTTTTCTCCGTTGGTGCTGTCTGAGGACCAATCACCAAGAATTGCTTCTTGTTCTTCACGAGTATGTCGATAAACTCATCGAACTGACTGAACGGCGGATTGGTGATAATCACATCGTAGTGACTGTAGTCAATATCCTGAAAGCGGACACCCTCGCCAGTCTTAGGATTGTAGCCACTCACACTGATAGAACGGAACCCCCATTCCTCGGCCTGATTGAGCAGATACTCCACAAACTGGCATTTCACCAAGTCGAGCCGCTTCTCTATCTTGGCTTTCGTCTGGGCAATGTCAATGTTCTTGATGGTGCCTTCCTGCGAGAACAGACTACGTCCAAGGACATAGCCCTCTTCCTTATAGACTATCTCCTCATTATAGCTTTCGTCCCAGTCGCAGGGGCACAGAATCCGCTTGCCTCGCAACTGCGGCAGATAGTGACGAACTTCTGCGGCAATGTCGTCATAGAGGGTATAATATTCGTCATCGCGTCTGTTCTTACTACCTTGCAGTCTCTCTGTTCGTTTAACCATTAATATCACGTTTCTTTAGGTTCACACAAATGGGAGCATCTAAAAGAAACGTGCAGCCAAGCCAATCACCCTTGTTGCAATAAGACACAAAGAACGTGGACAATCTTCCTCGTCCACGTCCTTGGGTGCTTGGCCTAACCCGTAATTACAGACGAGTCAGATGCCCACGTATCAAGTGGACATCTGCTCTTTATTCTGTAATTACGTCTTTCTGCGGCCAAGCTTCAAGGACGTTCTTTCGAATAAATAGCAAATGTTGCTAAATTCCCACGAAAATCACTTTCGGCAGACACCTCGGTGTCGCCTAAGCACTAAGTCTAATAGACAAGATGCAGTTGCAAAGGTGGGAAAAAATTGGCAAATAAGTGTAATTTTGGTAAGAAATTTGTTAAAACAAATGCATTATTCTGGTTTTTATGAACTTTTTCAGTGCTTTATTGTCTCTTACTGCATCTATCAGATTGATAAAGCCTCCCAACTCTGGTTTACTTGAATGGGCCACGTGATTAGCAACTACTTTAACCCAAATCGGTCATTAGAAATTAGTCTTGTCTATTTTTCTAATGACCGATCTGGGATAATAGAATCGCTGTAAAGCATCTCTATATTCATTGGTTTCTTGTGATTTTGTTTAACCCCCTTCTATCATCTTATCCTCATTCGTGAAGCGTATCAAAAAACAGGGCTTATAACCACTTACCTATCATCTTGTTACAACGCTGAAGTCTTTCGGAGATGACGCAGTACTCTATTCGAATTGACGCAGAACTCTATTCATGAGAAGAGTTCTGCGTCATTTTGGAATGAGTTCAAAGGCTTTTCCGTTCTACCACCAACGGCCACCGCCGCCAGGACCGACAGGGCCGCCGCCGCCACCCGGACCGCCATTACCGCCCGTGTAGGTGGAGAGTGTGACGGAAGAACCGCCGCTGCAATTGCTATAGCCATAGCCATTCCAGAAGCTGGTGCCACTGCCGGTCACGCCCGACAGAAGCGATGTGGTGCCAGTGGTATAGACAACCATCGACGTGCCCATGCTGTTGTTGGAAGGAACTTTGAAGGCCAAGGCCAGCGAATTGCTGCCGTTGTAGAGGGCATACCATGTACCCTTGCTATAGGATGACGTCTGATAGGCCGTTCCGTTGGAGATGCTGGTGCCGTTCTCCAAACCGCCGATAGCCACCACATTGCCACCAGTGATGTAGAGCTGTTTCTGCTGCTCCGTGTTGGCATCGATGCCCACTTCCGGCTCTCTCGTGGCCACGGCAAACACCGTACCGCCCTTGATGTAGAAATTGCCGTTGGCATCCAGTCCGTCGTTGCCGCTTGAATTGCCCATTACATAACCGCCGCTGATGGTGAAATCGCCAGCCGAGTTGATGGCATCGTCGCCTGCATACGAATAAACGTAACCGCCTGTAACTGTGAGGGTGCTCTTGCTCTCAATGCCTTCATGGTTTGACGAGGAAGCCACTATCTCACCGCCGCTGATGGTCAGTGCCCCGTTGCTCTTGATGGCCTTGGGCGAAGCCGTCAGATTGCTGCTGTAGCGATACTGGCTGCCCGTACTGGTCGCCGAGATGGTGCCATCGCCAATGGAGAGTGTACCGTCGGCCTTGATACATTTACCACCCGTGCCCGTCGCCTTCAGTGTCAGCGTACCGCCGTTGATGGTGATGTTGCCGTCGGCCTTCAGTCCGCCACACCCTTTGGCATCGCCTTCCGTCCCGTCGTATGCCCCAGAACCCGTGGTCGTCACGTTCACCGTGCCACCAGAAATGGTCATGTTGCCGCCATCGGCCTTGACGCCCTTGCTGGCTGCGCCACTTGTGGTGACCGTAATGTCACCGCCCTGTATATCGACGGTCGCGGCCTTGATGCCTTTGGCCGTAGAGAAATAGGAAGAGCCCGAACTTTTCGTGGCACCGCTGTTGGTGATCTTCACCTGACCACCCGTACTGGTAAACGTGCCGTCGGCACCGATGCCACGACCCGCAGCCCCCGTGACGGTAATGGTTGTCTCTCCACCGGCCAACGTGAAGTTTCCGCCGGCCTTGAAACCAGCCGTGTATGAGATGTCGGTGAGGTCGCTCGCATCCATATCACCCTGGGCGTTCAACACAAGGGTTCCGCCCGTCACACGAATATCGCCGTCGGCCCTCACGCATTTTGTGGCCGTAGCCACTGCCGTAGCCGTCAAGGTGCCCCCTTCGATATAGACGTTTCCGCTGTCCTCGCCGTCGTGGTCGGTCAGCTCTCCCGTGGATATGGTACCGTCCAACTCCACCTGAATGGCATCGTCGCTGGTGGAAATGCCCGTCACACTCACGGAACCACTCTCCATCAAGAAGTATTCACTGACGTGGATGCCATCTTTCAGGTTGCTACTGCTGCCCGTCATGGCCACATTGAGCGTACAGTTTCTCAGCGTCATGTACTCATTGCTCTTGACACCATGATAGTCGGAACAATTCACATTGAGCGTTCCCTTGCCCTTGAATTCCGAATGCCCCTTGATGTAGAGACAACCTTTGTAGGTCTTGGTGCCCAAGCCTGTGAGCGTGTTGACCGTTCCCTTCTTGCAGCTGATGTCGATACGTTTGCCGTTGTTGATGCAGACGGCAGGTCCCGCCGTGTTGGCCAGTGTCACGTCGTTGAGCTCCACCGTGGATTTGTAGCTGCCCGCCAGATAGAACAGACCATCTGCATACGCGCCCTCGGAACTGCCCGAAAGCAAATAGGTTATCTCGCCGTCATTGTCTGTATCGCTGTTTGTCTGTACGACGGACACTTGTGTGCCAGTGACCACCACGTCAACATATTTTGCCACATTACCGGCCACCGTGACGGTAGGCGAAGCACCATAGACGATGCTGACCGTACTGTCCGCCACCTCAGCCTCATCAATGGTCATGCCCGTAATGTCGCTGATGGCGAACGTCTTGCCCATGATGGTCAGTGTGGTACCGTCAGCGTAGGTCATATCACCCGTTTGGGCGGCAGGAAACTGATAGGTGACGTTTCCCACCGTAACGTTCAGGGTCTGTGCCCCCAGCGAGATTGCCAGCACAAGGGCAGAAAGGAGTGCATATATCTTTTTCATTTCACTGCGATTTTATAGAGTCCCTTCTTGGTCTGTACCACATAGACACCTTTCTGCATCTGCTCTTTGGAGACTTTGCGTCCCTGCATATCATAAATGTCAACAATCTCTTCCTGGTTGGTAAAGGACAGTTCCTCAATACCAGCCGTGCTTTCGTCCGTAGTCGAGAAATACATTTTACTCAGGTTTGCAAGCGTGAACGACTGTTCGCCTGCCTTCAAGGTCGTGCCGTTGAATGTCAATGTCAACGAGGACAGGCTAACTGAGACTTTCGCCCCATCAGTCGTCTCAAAGGTCAGATAGGCGTAATCACCTGCCTGCCCCGTCAGTGTTGCCATCAAAGTCAGCAACATCAAAATTTTCTTCTTCATAAAAAACTGCGTTAGTTAGTTGGTAATAGGTCAAAAACCGTGCAAAATTACGGATAATATTTTTCTTATAACCCCCAACAAGGGGAAATATATTTTACCGAGGAGCCTCTTTTAACTTTATTCGGCATAAATCCACATATTTTTGCAGAAAATGGTGTGTCTTTCCGTCGTAACGGCGATGGAAAGCCGTTATCTTGAAATAGCGAAATATAAACAACAAATTAATTTTAACGTCCGAAGCGCACATTGTTACAAAATAATTGTTTACCTTTGCTGTGGTTTCTATAAAAAGAATAATGAAGCGACCAAAAGAATGAATAAACATTAATAAAAGATACTATGAAACAGAAAATCAAAGCAATGTTTGCAGCTGTAGTGCTCCTGTCAGTCATGGGAGCCTGCTCAGACAAGAGTGACGACACTTCACTCTCCAGCCAACAAAAGATGGAAAAGGAACTCATCGGCCTGTGGTACGAGGAGTTCGAGTATGAGGACGTAACCGAGGACGGCAAGCCCTTCAATCATGCCTTGATTGCAGCGGAGGTCAAAGCCGACCACACGGGCTACGTAGCGCTGGCCGTGTTTGATGACACATTCAACGAGCCGCTCGAAATTTACGGTGGCCCGAAGGACGCGCCATTCACATGGCAGGTGACAGAAGACGGACATGTCACCCTGACAGACCCCAATACAGGCACGACCCTCAGTACACGCAGTGGCGAGAACCACAGCAACTTTGTCAATGTTGGTCAGATCAATATGAATTGTACGCAGGGAAGCGTCGCCTTCAGCAATGCCTCCCATCAAGGTGCGCTTACCAAAGCAAGAAGCGACAAGAAGGATTTGATTCAGAACTGGATGGCGAAATCCACCCTTCCACGGGCCTGCATCACCGACAGCATTCCTGTGGAGATTTTCCCCGACTATATGAACTACGTGTTCAACTACCCTTCCTTCGACCCCTTCGGCAATCCCTGCACACTCAGCGGTACCATCACGGTTGACAAGTCGATGATAAAGGACGACAAACCTTTCAACGGCATTCTGCTCTTCAACCACTTCACGGTCTATGCCACCACGCAGGTGCCTTCACGCGGAGCCATCGAGTTCCCAACGGGGGCTGCCTTCACCAACTTCATCGTCGTAGCACCCGACTACTACGGCTTCGGCATCACAGAGAAAGAGCCTCAGGCCTACTGTATCTCACGGGCCAACGGACGCGCTTCGCTCGATGCCTATCTCGCTGCCAAGCGGTTGATAGAAGACCTGAATATCAAGAAAGGCGACGATTTTGTCATCGCAGGCTATTCGGAGGGTGGGCAGACCACGATGGGCGTGTTGCGCGAAATTTCGGAACGCCATCCTGAGATAAAGGTGAAACGAGCCTTCGCCGGCGACGGGCCCTACGACATCAACTCGATGTATGATGCCATCACCAAAGGCTACACCGAGATGCCCAGCACCGTCTGCAACGTGCTCTATGCCTACAACTACTTCTTCCGCCTGGGTTACGACATCCACGACTATCTGAAGGATCCCGTGGCCAGCCACTTCGACGAGTGGTTCCTCAGCAAGCAAAACAAGCGCATAGCCCTTGACGAGGAGCTTATCAAGACCAAAAAAACGAGTGACATCTGCACAAAGGCCGTCCTCAATACCAACAGCTCCCTGTCGCGTCGGTTCAAGGCTGCCTTCAGCACGGATGCGCTCACCAGCGGCTGGACGCCCCGCAGCGACTTCGACGTGATGCTCTTCCACGACACGAAAGACGATGTTGTGCCCGTGGAGAACTTTTATGCCATGAGCCAGTTCCTCAAGGCGCATGGTATCAAGACAGAGGAGTTTGTCGGTGAGTACAGTTCCGAAACGACAAAGGAACTCGGCGTCTCCAACCATGAGGTGTCGGCCCTTACCTTCTTCCTCCGGATTATCGAGTGGATAAGGGCTAACTATTGACGATTCAGAAACAAAACGACATAAAAAAGCCTGGCAAGACTCACGCCAGGCATACAAAGAATCCGCCAAGTACTGATTTTTCAGCGACTTGGCGGATTAGTTTGTTGGGATACCCGGGCTCGAACCAGGAATAACAGGACCAGAATCTGTTGTGTTGCCAATTACACCATATCCCAA
>CAJONZ010000086.1 GCA_905236065.1 uncultured Bacteroidaceae bacterium
AATGCCAGGATTGAACACCAGTTCAACAGCCGACATCTCATTCATGTTGCTCATCTTCTTCCTTGTAACAACATCCATGGACACCGATCAGGGTTTGGGACGTACACTTCCAAAACCACCAGAGGATGACCAGCTTAATAACGAAATCAAGATTAAGGAACGCAACATCCTGAACATCCGTATCAACAAAGACAACTACGTGATGATTGGTGATGACTACGCCTCACTTGACGACGTGAAGGAGAGAGCCAAAGAATTTATTAAGAACCCAGAAAACAGGTCTAACCTTCCAGAGCTCAAGCCTAAGAAGATTAAAGGTCTCGGCAAGACAATGATGGTTACTGAAAACCACGTTATCTCCGTACAGACCGACCGTGGTACCGACTACGGTGTTTACTTCCAAGTTCAAGATGCACTGGTGCAAGCCTACAACGAACTTCGTGACGAACTTTCAAAAGAGGAATTTGGCTACAGGTATGAATTCCTCACCACGGAACAGCAGAAAGCCATCCGTGAGGTTTATCCACAGAAGATTTCAGAGGCTGAACCTAAGAAATATGGAGGACAGTAATTATGAGTAGATTCAACAAAGATGGAGGCAGAGAAATGCCTGAGATGAACACCTCATCTCTTCCTGACTTGATTTTCACCATCCTGTTCTTCTTCATGATGGTAACCACCATGCGCGAGGTAACTCTGAAAGTAAAGTTCGACAAACCTGTTGGTACACAACTTGAGAAACTTGCACGTAAGTCTTGTACTTCATTCATCTATATTGGTCAGCCGACAGATAATCTGAAGGCACAGTTCGGTTCTGGTCACCGTATTCAGCTGAATGACAAGTTCGCAGAGCCCAACGAAGTATATGACTATGTAGTGTCTGAGCGCGGTGAACTGGCGGAAGTTGATAAACCGTTCTTCACGGTTTCCATCAAATCTGACCACCACACCCCAATGGGTATCATCACCGATACCAAGCAAGTACTTCGTAAGGCATACGCCCTCAAGATTATGTACTCTGCAAACAGGCCACGCGAATAAAAACAAACCTGTATATCATTGAAAAAGGGAGACTTTCGGGTCTCCCTTTTATTTTTGTTGGTTTCTCAAGATAACTTACAGACAACCCCCTACTTGATGTTTGCACGAATCTTCGTAAGGAACTGCTGCATACGATCCTCGTCTCGTGTATCGATGATGTCAATGATTTCCTTCATCTCTGCACGAATCTGAGCAACCTGATCTTTGGTATATGGATTGAAGAGAATTTCACGCAACAGCGTATCGTCCTCACTCAGAACGCCTTGGGCAATTTGCATGTGACGCTTGAACGTAGTGCCAGGGGCATCCTGATGCTTCATAACCGCCGCAAAAGCGAACGTGGAAATGAAGGGAATGCTCAGTGAATATGCGACAGTCTTGTCATGCTCTTCAAAGGTATATTCACAAATATTCAGTCCGAGGCGTGAATAAAGTTCCTTGAAAAAGCAGCGTGCCATGAAGTCACCCTCATTGATGATGATGGCATTCTCCGTGGAAAGTTTGCCCAGATTTGCAAAAGTGGGACCAAACATCGGGTGCGTAGAGACATATCGCATTCCGCTCTGTTCATAATATTCCTTGAAACCCGTCTTCACCGAGGAAATATCACTCAGGATGCACGTTTCAGGCAGATAAGGCCTCACTTGGTCAAAAACGGAAAGCGTATATTTCAGGCTGACAGCATTGATGACCAATTCGGGCTGAAAACCACGTATTTCCTCTAACTGCGTGAAACGCTGCGTGTTGTACATAAAGCGGAGACGCTTGGCATCAATATCATATACAGCCACCTCATGCTCAAACGATAGCAGGTCTGTGAAGAACGAACCCATCTTACCTGCTCCTAATATCAATATTTTCATCTTCTCCCTTTCCTTTTATTTATTGATAATCTCAATCTGCTGATTCACACTCTCCTGGTGGATATGTTCAAAAATGCTCTTGATACAATCTGAGTTGATGCCGAGCAAAGAACCCTGTGCACCACGCTTCTCCAGAATCTCGCTGTAGCGGCTTGCTTGCACAATAGTCATGCCATGCTCCTTCTTGTACTGACCAATCTCACGGCTGATACGCATACGCTTGGCCAACAAGTCAATCAGTTGATTATCCACTTCGTCAATTTGCTTTCTCAAGGCTGTGATATTTTCCGTAGTCTGCACCTGATCACGAATCACGAGGATGCTCAGGATATAGTCCAAGATATCCGGCGTAACCTGCTGATTGGCATCGCTCCATGCCTTTTCCGGCGTACAGTGGCTCTCCACAATCAGGCCGTCCATGCCAAGGTCCATGGCCTGCTGACAAAGCGGAGCAATCAAATCGCGCCGACCGCCAATGTGGCTGGGGTCGCAGATGATGGGCAGTTCAGGAATGCGACGATGCAACTCTATAGGAATCTGCCACATAGGCAGGTTTCGGTAAATCTTCTTGTCATAGCTGGAGAAACCACGGTGAATCGCTGCCAAACGCTTGACACCCGCACCGTTCACACGCTCCAGGGCACCAATCCACAGTTCCAAATCCGGGTTCACGGGGTTCTTCACAAAAACCGGAGTCTCAATGCCTTTCATGGAGTCTGCCAACGCCTGTACGGCAAAAGGATTGGCCGTTGTACGGGCACCTATCCACAGAATGTCGATGCCATATTTCAGAGCTAGTTCCACATGTTGGGGAGTAGCCACTTCCGTTGCCACCAACATGCCCGTCTCCTCTTTCACACGCTTGAGCCAAGGCAATGCGATTTCTCCATTACCCTCAAAACCACCAGGTTTTGTGCGGGGTTTCCAAACACCGGCACGGAACATGTGGCAGCCTTTCTCAGCCAGCTGCGTGGCGGTAGTCATAACTTGTTCCTCGGTCTCAGCCGAACAGGGGCCGGCTATTACAATTGGACGCTCAAAGTCACTGGGCAGTCCAAGGGGTTTCAATTCCAATTCCATATCTTAAAATACTTTTTTAATTCTTTCCAAAGCTTCTTTCATTTTCTCGTCCTTCGCACAGAGCGAAATGCGGATATACCGCTTGCCGTTGCTGCCAAAGATGAAACCTGGTGCAATGAACACACGTGCTTCATGCAACACCCGTTCGGTCAGCACCTCCACATCCTCGTAACTGTCTGGAATCCTTCCCCATAGAAACATTCCCTGCTGCGTGGGGTCGAAGGTGCAGCCCAGTTGTGTCATAATCTCCTCCGCCGTCTTCCTACGACCGGCATACGTTTCCACGTTGGCCTGCATGTGCCAGGCATCGCTGTTCTCATACGCCTTTGCCGCAGCCAGCTGCATGGGGCGGAATGTGCCGGAGTCAATATTCGACTTGATTTTCAGAATCCACTGCACAAACGTGCTGTTTGTAGCCAACAAGCCCACACGCCATCCCGGCATGTTGTGACTCTTCGACATAGAGTTGAACTCGATACAGCATTCCTTGGCGCCCGGCACCTGCAAGATGCTCAGATGTTCCTCACGGTTCAAGATGAATGAGTACGGGTTATCATTCACAATCACAATGTCATGCCTCCGGGCAAAATCCACCAACCGCTCATACAACGCACGGGTAGCCCTTCCACCTGTTGGCATATTGGGGTAATTCGTCCACATCAGTTTAACGCCCGATAAGTCCATGCGCTCCAACTGCTCAAAATCAGGCTGCCAGCCGTTCTCCTCCAACAAATCGTAATTCACGATTTCCTGTCCCAGGATTTTGCTCAACGACGTGTAGGTCGGGTAGCCGGGGTTGGGCACAAGCACCTTGTCGCCAGGATTGCAAAGAGCCAACGTCACGTGCAGGATACCCTCCTTCGAACCAATCAAAGGCTGAATCTCCGTGGCGGGATCCAGTTCCACCCCATACCAACGCTGATAGAATCCAGCCATCGCCTTGCGTAGTTCCGGCGTACCCACCGTAGGCTGGTAGCCATGCGCATCCGCCTTTCTGGCATTTTCACAAAGTGTCTCAATGGTTTCCGGGCTGGGCGGCATGTCTGGACTGCCAATGGCAAGCGAGATGATGTCCCTACCCTCCGCGTTCAATTTTGCGACTTCCTTCAGTTTTCTTGAAAAATAGTATTCACTGACAAGCGAAAGTCTGTCTGCTGGTTGTATCATAATATGTAAATTAGAAAACCTTCTCCGCCTTCGGGGGCACCTTCCTCCATAAAGGAGAGAAGTCTGCCAGAGGGGTCTTTCTCCCCATTGCGGGGGAAGGCCGGGGAAGAGGCTATTATTAAATTGTACTTTTTCCTTCCATATACTCACCCAGAATCTTCAGCTGTTTGGTCAACGGGCGTACAGCGTCGATGCTCTGCCGATAACGGGTGTAATCATCATACATAATGTCAATGTAGAACATATACTCCCACTCCCTTCCGATGATGGGCAACGACTGAATCTTCGTCAGGTTGATTTTGTAGAACGAGAAGATGGACAGCACCTGCGACAGACTTCCCTCATTGTGAGGCAGGCTGAACACCAGGCTCGCCTTGTTCGACTTTCGCGGATTGATGAGTGCCTCGGCCTGCCAAGGGTCGCTCAACACCAGGAAGCGGGTGAAGTTGTGCTTGTTCGTCTCGATGCCCTCTTCCAGTACCTTCATGCCATACAACGCAGCGGCAGCTTTCGAGCAGATGGCAGCGTGCCCCTTCAGCCCTTTTTCACTGATGCGCTTTGCCGAACCCGCCGTGTCGCCAGTCTCCACCACTTTCAGATTCGGGTGCCCATTCAGAAACTCACGGCACTGCATCAACGCCACCGGGTGCGAGTTCACTTCCGTGATGCTCTCCCAGTCGTCGTCGGGCAGACACACGAACGAGTGCTTGATTCTCAGCTTGTGCTCACCCACGACCTGCATACCGCTCTCGCGCAACAGTTCATAGTTATGCAACAACGAGCCTGCGATTGTGTTCTCAATGGCCACCAGGGCTATCACGTTCGAGTCTGCCTTCATTTCCTTGAACACATCCTCAAACGTCTCACAACAAATCAGCTCAATCTCTTCTTGCTCAAAATAGCAATGCGCTGCCACGTCGTGGTAACTGCCAATCTGTCCTTGTATTGCGATTCTTCTCATATCAAATCAAAAAAAGAAATCCCGCAACTGCTTGCGGGATTCTATCATATTTAAATTGTACTTCTTTCCGATTCATGTACGAACTTTAACACATACAAATTCCCGCTCTTACAATTTGCCAAAGTAAAAGTAAAAATAAAAATATGTGCTAAAATAAGACTTCATCCTGTCTGTTGTTTCTAAAATTCTGTGCAAAATTATACAATCTGCATGAATCCACCAACAAAATGCGACAAAAAATCCGCTTTTTCTGTAAAAATGGTCTAAATCAGATTGATTTTGTCAACTTTCAGTTCACGCGAGTTGATAGAACCAGCCGCACCATCCTTCTTGTTCAGCGTCTTGCACTCGCCACTCAACTCCACGTCGCCCCGACCAAAACACGTCGCATTCAGCACTTTGCACTTCACCTTCAAATCGACGTCGCCCTCGCCGTTCACCTCGATGCTGGCATTCTTGCACTTCACCTTTGCAACCAGGTCGCCGCGTCCGTTCAGCTTGAACCCGATGTTGCCGCTGCACGTTGCCTTCTTCACCTTCACGTCGCCCGAACCGTTGATTTCAATATCAAGCGACTGCACATCCAGCTCCCTCGTCTCCACGTCGCCCTTGCCCGAAACAACGATACACAGACCTTCCTCCTGTACCAGTTCACTGTCTATGTCCACGTCACCCGCACCGTACACCTCCATGCGTTCCAGCACCGGCGTAGTAATCAATACCGTGATGCCTGGCACCCGTGCGCTGAAATAGCCCACGCCGTCATAGTCATAGTCATCCAGCTTAATGTTCAGCACCTCCGTCTCCTCATCCACATCAAAGGCATACTGGGCGATGGCCTTCTCGTTGCCAAACACCTTCACCGAGCAGGCATCTCCCTGCGTATAGACAATCTCCACATGGCCCTCCGTCCTCACCGAGGAGAAATCGGGCAGGTCAAGCTCATTGCCGATTACCTGTCCCCACTCTTCCGAGTCGCGGTAGTCTGCCAGCACCGCCCGCTCCAGGACATCCATTTCCGCCAACTGCTGACTTCCATTTTTCGTCGATTGCGAACACCCCGTCAGAGCCATGCCCACGAGCATTATCCAAGCAAAAAACTGAATCCGAATCATATTCTACACATTATATATTATATAAAGCTATTTTATCACCACATCCATCCGCACATCAAACGCCTCGCAGGGCACCTCCTCCACCCACTGCACCGGCCAGCAAACACCCATCTTATAGGCATTCCGCAGTTTCGGCAGCAAACGGTCGTAATACCCCTTTCCGCGTCCCAACCTGTAGCCACGACGGTCGAACGCCACACCTGGAACGACAACCAAGTCAATCTGGTCATATTCCGCTTCCGCGAGCCGTCGGCCCGTCGGTTCCAGAATGCCATAAGACCCCCGCTTCATCGTCTGCTCATCCTCATACACCCGCAGTTCCAGCTCATCGCCCACCACAACGGGCAGCAACAGCTGTTTCCCTGCGCTCAGTCCCTCCTCCAACAACCGGGCCGTATCGACCTCGTCGGGCAGAGCATGATACAGCAGCACCACCTTGGCCTGCTCCCACGCTGCCGTCTGCAACACACGAGCACACACCGCCTGCGACCACTCCACACGCTGCATCGGTTCACAGGCCGCTTTCCGTTCTGCCACCCACTTTCTAAGTTCTTTCTTGTTCATGAGTCGCAAAAATACGAAAAAACAGCAATATAGCTACAATCTTATAGAAAAATTAACACAAAAACTTACACACATTTCAGCCTGTACTCCCGTGGCGTCATGCCCGTTTCCCGCTTGAAAAACTTCGTCAGCGAAGAAGAAGAAGAGAAACACATGCGTTCCGCAATCTGCTCCATACTCTCGTCGCTGTATACCAGCCACACCTTCACCTCCTTCACAGCCGTTTCGTTCACCCACTCCATCACCGTCCGACCGCTCAGTTGCTTTATCTGCGTATTCAGGTAATGGGAGGCAATGCACAAGTGGTTTGCATAGAAAGACACGTTCCGCTCCTTCTTCGCATGGCGGCTCACCAGTGTGATGAAACGTCGCAGCAACTCCTCCCGTCGGTTCGTGGCTGGAGGTTTCATCAGTTCCGCCCCGTGTGTGGCCACATAGCTCAACAGCGACTTGGTCAGGCAATTCACACTCTCCGTCGGGAATTCCTTGTCATGAATCATCTTCCAGATGAGGGCGAAATGCTGCTCCACGATGCTCAGGCCGTCCTCCGACAAAGGCATGTGTACGAAGTTCACACCGTTCCCATCCGACCGCTCACTCTCAAATGTGAACGCATCAAACTGGAAATCGTCCGAATGGCTGTGTTTCTCCACCAGCGTCTCGCCATAGAAGACCAGCAAATCGCCTGCCACCAGATGATGCTCAACCAAGTCCAACGAATAGTTGCCTGAGCCACTTCGGATGAAGACAATTCGCCCCTCTTGCAAGGAATAGGGTTGACGCGCCGTTAAAAAGCCCCTTCGGTGCAGGTCGTAGTCACGCACCATGAAAAATTTGCCATTGACAAACACGTCACCCTGGTCTCGCCAATCATCCGTGTAGAAAAACAATTCACGGGAAATCGTGTCGAACAACATAGCAAAAACAGTTTTTAAAGTCACACAATAGCCCGCCGCCTAAAAACAAGTAACTGGGCTCAAATCATCACCAAATCTGTCGCAAAATTAAAAACAATTCCACAACAAACAAAAAAAGAACAAAAAAACTTACAATATGACAAATATTTTTACCAAATGGCCAATCAATTTCCCGCAGAATACCCCTACCTTTGTGCCATCTTATTCATCATCATCTAATTTTTTCAAAAACAAAAGGATTTTTCTCAAAAAGCATTTTTTTCCAACACAGACACAGAATGCTCCCTTTTAATTACATGCGCATGAAAAAAACGATAATTTTCACCCTGCTATTCTTGCTGGCATTAGCAACACAGGCAGGCGGTCTGATGACCAACACCAACTACCATGGTGCCTTCAACCGTATGATGGCACGTGGTGCCTCTAAGGAGATCGATGCTATTTATAGCAACCCTGCCGGCCTCGTATGGGGGCACGAAGGCTGGCAGATCTCCTTTAACTGGCAAGGCCCGACCCAGAATCGTGACATCGATGCAAACTTCATCTATGGACAAGACCCACAAACGGGCGCACCACTCTATTTCAGCAAGCATTACAACGGACAAGCGTCGGCACCCTTCGTACCCGCGTTGTTTGCGTCCTACAAGCACGACCGCTGGGCCATCGGAGCCATGATTGGCATCGTAGGCAGCGGCGGCTTCGTCAAGTACGACGAGGGCCTGCCCATGTTCGACCAACCGCTGATGGGGATGCTCTTTCAACGGGGACTCACACCCAACATGTACGGCTTCGACTCCCAGGTGAAGGGAAAGCAGTACATCTACGGCGGACAGGTCAACTTCAACTACCGCATCACCAACCACCTCTCTGCCGCCGTCGGCTTCAGGGCCAACTACTACGACGGCTACTATCGCGGCCACGTGAATGTCAACACCATTCCGGCCTTAGGCAACCAGCGCCTGGTCGGCCTGCAACTCGACTGCGACCAACGGGGCTGGGGATTCAACCCCATCATCAGCATCAACTACCACTACAAGAAGCTGACCCTCGCCGCCAAATATGAGTTCCGCACGAAACTCAACATACCCAACTCCACCAATGCACTTGCCGTGGAAATGAGCGGACGCAACATCGACGTGAAGGCAATGGCCGAAAACCTGGGCAACGAGGCCACACTCACCGCACTCTCCAGCTCCATGGGAAGCATGACGGATAAAGTCTCTGCCTTCCTGCCCGACGAGAAAACCCGCTACGACATGCCCGCCCTGCTCACCGTGGCAGCCGGCTTCGAATTCACGCCCAAACTGCGGGCCACCGTGGAATACCACTTCTTCGACGACAAGAACGCCAAGATGGCCGGCGACCGCCAGAAAGAACTGAAACACGGCACCCACGAGATTCTGGCCGGCGTAGAGTACGACATCAACAAGACCTTGACCATCAGCGCAGGCGGACAGCGCACCGACTATGGCCTCAGCGACGGCTACCAGTCGAACACATCCTTTGCCTGCGACAGCTACAGCGTCGGATTCGGTGCGGCCATCAACGTCAACGAACACTTGCGTTTCAACCTCACCTACTTCTGGACCATGTACAGCGACTACACCAAGCAGATGGCCACAAGTACTGAGACTTACTCACGCACCAACCGCGTCTTCGGTCTCGGCGTTGACTACAAGTTCTAAGCACTTCAAAATCCGTAATACTTTTTAAACCTTTTTCCGACACTGCCAACCCCGGTTGCGCAGTGTCATTTTTTTCAGGCTTCGCCATAACATTCCCCACGCTTCACCCAAAAAGATTATTCTCGTCGAGAATAGAAAATATATCGACGAGAATATTAAATATGGCGGCGAGAATAAAAATATTCTCGTCGGGAATAATTTTTAACGGTTCTTCCACACAAGATATTTGGCGAAGAGTCGCTGTGGAGAGTAGCCTACCCAACTATATCCGTTGCGGCGTTCGTAACCGATTTCGTTAAACGAACGGAGCGGAAGGCCATGACGGTCGGAATAGAGCGGAAGCTCCGTCTCCAGGTCGTAGTAGCGGGCCCAGAGGTCGGGCGCTCCGGCCTCATGGACCAGGCGGTGGTCCGGCTGTCCCTCGACATTGGTAAATGCCTCCAACTTCATGTCGTGGATAGCATGGCCCTTCAACCAATCCACGGCGAAGGCAATGCGGCGGCGAAGCAGTTTCCGGCTGATGCCCAACTGTTTGAGCAAGGGACTGCGGTAGTCTGGCGCATCATCAACCACATCCATCAGCAGCAGGACGATATCGACCGTCTCCCCATGCCCGCAATAGGCGGCCAACTCATATTTTCGGGCCGATGCAGGGCGCAGCGTGTGCGCGTCGTGTTGCTGGCACCACACGGTGGGTCGTCCCTTTCGGTCGGGAATCTGACAGTCGAGGATGCAGCGTACGCCCCGCCAAAAGGCCGTGCGACAAGCCGTCCGGGTCGTTTCCTCCACAGGAATGCGCCCCATCACGCCCCTGCCGTCGGCCACGTCACGCAACAGGCGCATCACATTGATCATGGCGTTGTCATTGAACGTCACGTGGTTGGAATAGGAATCGTCCGACCGCGAAGGCCAGAATTGTGGCCATCCGCCGTTTGCATACTGCATCACAAGCAGGTAGCGCACCCCTCGGTCGAAAGCCGCACGGTAGCGCACGGCACGGGACTCCTCCACCCCTGCAGCAAGGACTTCGGCCAACGTCCGCAGTTCCCGAATCGTCGCCCCGTTGTCAATCGTGCTGCCGACGCCCGTGCGCCGACATTCTTCCATGTAGGCCACGTCCGCTCCCCGCAGCCAGTCCTGGTTCTTCGGCCATCCCCCACTCTCCATCTGATACTTCACGATGCTGTCCGCCAAGGCAAGGTTCTGGGCCTTCACCGCCGCAGACATAGAGAGGAAAACAAGAAAAATCAAACTCTTCATATCGTTGATGATTAGCAAAAGCACCACAAAGATACGCACATCGCAGAAGCCAAACGGCATGATTAACCATCCTTAACAAAGAAATAATGAATACGGCCTCAATATGCAAAATAAATGTGACATAGAGCACGGAAATAATTTAGTTTGGGCGTATGTCGGCCTTGATTTCCAACTTTTCAGGGCCATTCGTTCACATTTTTATCTCGGCTGGCTTATCATCTCAGAAATTTTATCTAAATTTGTACCCAATAACAAAATAGAATTGATTATGTGTACAGTTAATATACAAGTAAACGAGGCGTTGCTTCGCAATGTGATGCCCGAGTTGGACAGTACAGCAGCGATTCGCCTTTGGGTTCAGAACTTGATAAATCTTCAAATAGAACAGCTTCAGGCTGAAGAAGAGGAAACGATGGATATTGAAGATGCTCGTGCAATGGTTCACGAAACAATCAGAAAGGAATATGCTTTGCCATGAACCGACCGAAGTTCAAATTACCCGATTTTAAAAGCCAATGCGGGGACTGGAGGGAAATGGCAGCAGGAAGTTGTTAAATAATAATCCACCGACAGAGGTACTTTGTTATAGAGATCGTAAGTGAAAACTTGCGGCCTCTATTTTTTTTGCTTCTTTTTTCCAATAACTTTTTCGTTGTTATCAAATCTTTTTGTAATTTTGCCGCGTGTTCTTCGGAACATGACATTTTATTTGCTCTTTCGCGCCTCGAATTGGAACCTCAGAATGTGAACGAGCAATACTTACCAATAAGAAGCTTGCGCCTAAGCGCAGGCTTCCCATAATCGGTAAGAGGTAGTTCCAAACCTGAGGCGCGTATGGTGAAGGTCTGCGCTTTTCTTATGCCCATAGGTCTGCCGCAGCATTTCAGAGGAAAGACATTTATTATTAACCCTAAAAGCAAATAAAATGAAAAAGACAGTTATTTTTTTAATGATGTGCTTATTGGTGTCCGCAGCACTGGAAGCAAAGAACAAGCCGTTTGGCAACGGACTGTATTGGAAAGTAACTAAACAGGGAGAACAGGCCATCTCTGGCAGTAAAGTAAAATCCGATTACAAAGTTTTGAAATCTTCTAAACAGGAATGCCGAGCAGGAGGTAAAGTTAGAGGCGAATTAAGAACTGAAATCAATGGATTTCAGTGGTATTGCTATAAAAATAAAGAAGCTTATTCTATAACTGGCGAAAAAATATTTCCCACACCATCTTTAACTTCTTTCCCCAAAAAAGGAATACAAAGTATATTCTTTACAGCAGTAGATAAGAATGATCCAGGAATCTTTGTTGTCTGCTGGAAAGAGGATGGAAAGAAAAAGGGAGCATTTATGCCCGATGGGAGATGTATTGTATTTAGTAGCGGTTATGATTTTAATGTACGGAGAATAGCTGTGGAATTTACGAATCCATATCGAAAAAAATATTATACTTTTTTCAATAATTGTATTTTTGATTATGACAGTAATAAAACGTATGGGAGAATAGAGATTTTTAGTTTTGTCTATTCTTATAAAGTAAAAGAGAATTTTTTTATCATTACATCAAGAGAAGGTATGTCCCTTGTCCGATATGATGGAGTAAAATTCTTAGAAAAAGCCGATCGTATTGATTATATTGAAAAAGCCCATCATTTTAAATACACAAGTAATGGGTATATGGGAATCATCGATGCAAATGGAAATGAATTAGCAAACAAATTAACGTCTGTATCATACGAAGATGGAATAATAAAAGTAAGAAAAAATGAGAGCAATGGTATTTTGGGATTTTCCGGCCAATGGATTATTTCTACAGATAAAGGCTACAATAATATTGTTGAATTAAGTAGTGGAAACACAAAATGTTATAAGGTTAGTAAATCAAAATACAGTGGTCCTTACGGGTTGATTAGCTCAACGGGACGAATCATCCTCCCCACAGAATATTCGGTTTTGGAGACCGCCGGTGGTCGCTATTTACGTTACAAAGTGGGAGATTTCTATGGCATTATGGACTATCAAGGAAATGTAATCATTCCAACCACTAAAGGCTACACATCCATTGGCAACTACATGAGTAGCCAAAATAGTTTTACTTATACTACAAACGGCTACAAAGGAGAGGTTGATTCCAATTGTAGAGAGTTGTCAAGAATAAAAATGGAGTCCCCACAACAAACGATAGCTTCATCAGGTTCAAATTCAGACAAAAAGAAATCAAGTATTATGGAG
This sequence comes from uncultured Bacteroidaceae bacterium, assembly GCA_905236065.1. Classification (GTDB taxonomy): domain Bacteria; phylum Bacteroidota; class Bacteroidia; order Bacteroidales; family Bacteroidaceae; genus Minthosoma. The sequence continues at coordinate 12,878 of CAJONZ010000086.1, forward strand.
TCTGGCAGCAATTATGAGTTTTTTTCCTATTTTTCCTATTGCAAGATGGAAAATGGAAAGCCTGATGTTAAGCCAAACTCATGCGAAGGAGTAAAAATTGACTTTTCTTCCAGTAGCAAAATCAACATATCTTTAATGAAAAATGGTAATGCTACAGAGTCAATAACTATTACTCCGTCTGATGCAACTCTAACAAAAAAAGGTGATGTTGTCATGATATCGTTTACAGAATATGGAACAACAAAAGCTATAATGATAATAAAGTCATTTAATGGAATGTCAAAAGCAATTGCATGGTATGACAATTTCTCATCTACTACTGGCAAAATATTCGGTGAAACTGGTCTTGGAAATGTAATGCGACTAATAGATGAGATGAATAAATATAGAGGCACTAATTTTGATTCTCAATTCAATCGAGTTAAGTCAAAGTTAGAGAGTTATTCATGGAAGAATAAAAATTAAGAATCAAAGGGACAAGTTATTGGTTCCTGAGTACACAACAGAATTAACACAACATATTTCACCACAAAAATAGCAAGCGGGAAAGAAGCGAGGCGTTTTTTTTAGTATTTTGCTTTGCTGCACCCGCTTTTTTGTGTACCTTTGCACCGCATTTGAGAAAAGGCACCCGTAGTTCAATGGATAGAATAAAGGATTCCGGTTCCTTCGATAAGGGTTCGATTCCCTTCGGGTGTACCACCAAGCACAGAGACAAGAAGAAAAACAAAGCGTAGTTTGCCACCTCCCTTGGCAAAGGTTTTTAACAAGAGCATCATTGCGTAAAGAACACGACATGTGGGCGTTTTTTAGGAAAAATACCCACTCATTTTTGTGCTTATTGCATACATAACTGGATTTTATTAATTTTGCAAAATAAAAAAACATGAAAAAAGTAACCTTTCTGCTTGCAGCCCTGTTCTGCACGTTGTTTGCGAGTGCAGCCAATGAGACTGACACCATGATTGTACGCATCAAGGCCATGCGTTGTGAAGACTGCGCCCACAAGGTGAACGTTGCCCTTCACAAAGACGAAGGCGTTGAGGGCCTTGAGTTCAACCTGGAGCGCCGCACCGTCATCGTGGAATACAATCCGGCCAAGACAAACCCGGAAAAAATCAAAGAGGAACTTAATGCCACAGGCCGCTACAAGCCCAGCGCGTATGACAAGAACGAGGTGATTCGCCGTGGCATGGGCTTGCAAATGTCGGACATGTGCTGCCAGGACTGTGCAGACCGCATCAGCAAGAAGCTCTATGGCATGGTGGGTGTGGATAGCGTGGCCCCACACCTTGACAAACAATACACCTTTGTCCGCTACAATGCGAACAAGACCTGCAAGGCGGAAATCAAGCAGGCGCTCCTCGACATGGGCTTCACCCCCACGACCTACTACACCAGCAATGTCATCCGCTTCGCCTATTACAACGTCCCTGAGAACATCGACGTAGAAGAGGCAACTGAGCAGGTGCTGGCACTGGACGGCGTGGACGACGCAACCATCAACCCCAAGCGCCACTCGCTGGCCATCACTTACGTCACGGAGCAGACCAACCCCGAGAAGCTGCTCTCCGACATCAAGGCTGCGGGTCTGAATGTGACCGTGCCGACGACCCCACAATGTAAGTAAGCAAGGAAGACATGAACCATCATAAGATATTCCCCATTCTTTTAGCCCTTCTTCTGACGTGGTGCGGTACGGTGTTCGCACAGAAAAACGCCAACACCCACAACATCACCCTCAACGTGACGGAGAAGAAAAGCAAGAACCCCATCATCATGGGTACCGTGATTCTGAGTCCGAGTGGACTAGGGGCTGTTACCGACATGAACGGTAAGGCCGTCATCCGCAATGTGCCCGAAGGCCGCTACACACTGACGGCCTCCTACATCGGGTTCGAGACATACACCCTGCAAATCAGTGTCGGGAAAAGCGACATCAACCTCAAAGTGGAGATGGTGGAGACCACGCTCTTGCTGAACAACGTCAGCGTCACAGCAAGACAGAATGTGTCCGGCTCATCTACGTCGAGCATCATCGGACGGCAAGCCATCGACCACCTACAGGCTACGTCGCTGGCAGACATCATGCAGCTGGTTCCCGGACAACTGATGGGCAATGGCGACCTGACCTCACCCACGAACATACAGCTCAGGCAGTTGGTCAACAACAACACCTCGGCCTTCGGCTCCAGCATCGTCGTGGATGGAGTGCCCATGTCGAACAACGCAAGCGTGTCGCAGGGAACTTTCTCATCGACTGCCTTTTCGGGTACAGACCTACGACAGATTGCCTCCGACGACATCGAGGAGGTGGAAGTGGTACGAGGCATCCCCTCGGCTGAATACGGCGACCTGACGAGCGGACTGATTGTCGTTCACTCAAAAGTGGGCGTGACTCCGCTCCAGTTCAAAGGCAAAATCAACCCGGCCCTGATGAACTACTCACTGAGCAAGGGTCTGCACATTGGCCGAGGCGGCATCCTGAACGGAAGCCTTGACTATGCACAGTCGTGGGGCGACCCCCGCATGAAGACACGCTCGTTCCACCGATACACGGGTAGCATCGGCTGGGGATATGACATCAACAGCAAGTGGCACATTGACACGAAGTTCCGCTACCTGTTGGCAAAGGACTGGACGGGAAAAGACCCAGATGCGGAGCAGGACGGAACCTACACGGAAAACAAGAACCAGTCGTTCACCCTGACGCACAACGGACGCATCCAGTTGGACAAACCCCTTGCGCGTACATTATCTTATACTTTCGGACTGACCTCCACACAGACGGACAACACGAAAACATCGTTCGCCAGTGTCAGCACAGGTCTGCAACCCATCCTGCTGGCCCAAGAGACCGGCTATTACGTCGTACCTTTCGTCACCAGTTCCTATTTGGCCACGGGCAGCACGGAAAGCCGTCCAGGCAATGTCTTCCTGAAAGTCAACGACCAGTTTTACCTGAAAGCGGGCAAAACGCGGCAGACCTTTAAGGTGGGTGTGGAGTACCACTACGATTGGAACAACGGACGCGGTTACTACAACGAAGACGAACTATTGCCATTGACGCCCAATGGCGACGGACGACCACGCGCCTTCAGCGATATCCCCGGGCTGCACCAGTTTGCCGCATACGCCGAAGACCAGTTCACCTGGGACATCAACAAAGTCAACAAGTTGCGAGCCACGGCAGGTGTCCGCTTCACGGCACTCCAGCCTTTTGCTAACGTGGCTACTACAGCCCTTTCCCCACGCCTTAACCTTTCGTTCTCACTGACGAAATGGTTGGATATTCGTGGCGGTGTCGGCATGAACTCCAAAACGCCAGGTCTGAACTATCTTTACCCGGACAAGAAATATGCCGACCAATTTGCCGCACAATACATTCCACAGGATGACCCTGCCGCACAACTGCTTGCCTATCACACTCAGGTCTATGAGGTGGCTTTCTCCAAGGGAATGAAGAATGCGACCACAACGAAGTTTGAGTTGGGCTTGGACTTCCGTTTGCCAAACAACAAGAAACTCAGCCTCATCGCCTATCACGACAAGACTCCAAACGGTTTCGGCCCTGTCATTGACTACTTCACGTACCAAAGCAGTGTCTTCACCAAGGAACAGGGACTGATTGTCACACCAGGAGCCGCCACGCAGATTGACTACAACAATCCTTACCGCACGGACACCTATTTCATGACCACGGGCGAGATTGGAAACACAAACTCCACTCTGAACCGAGGCCTTGAGGCCGATTTTGACTTCGGCACGGTGAAGCCCATCCGCACGTCATTCTACCTTTCGGGGGCATGGCAAGAAACCAAGACATGGAGCACAGCACTCAACAGTGAGTCGGTTTCCGCGTCGTTACTCCCTTCCAGCTATTCGGCAGTCAAAGGCGGAACCACGCCCTTCAAGGTTATCTATCCAAGCGGAGTCAACTATGACAAATACAGACGTTTGGTGACAACCCTTCGCACCGTTACCCACATTCCAGAACTGCGCATGGTGTTCTCTGTCACCGCCCAGGCCATCTTCCACGACTGGCGTTTCAACTATGTGACGGACAAAACCCCCATTGGCTGGATTGACACGAACTGCGACCGTCACGAAATCACGTCCGACATGCTGAACGGCTATTTGGGCATGGACGCACGTTACTACTCTGAGAAGCCTCAAGACCAAAGCAGCGTAGCCCTTCAAGACCTTTGCAACAAGGCTGAGGACAAAGAACCGACTACCAACCCCGTCACCTGGAACCTGCAACTACGGCTGACCAAGGAACTGGGCAACACGGGTGGCCTCTCGTTCTACGTCAACAATGCGCTCTACTACGAGCCATTCCTCTCCACCAACAAATCGCGCACCCTCACACAGCGCAACACGGGTTTCAGCTTCGGTGCCGAACTTTACCTCAACTTCTAAGTGTAAAATTAAAAGTTAAAATGTTGCTACCGCTTTTAATATGATGAAAAAAATACTTCTTCCCCTTCTATTTGCCTTCACCCTGACTGCCTGTATTGACTACAGCGACGTCACACAGGAGGTCACTGCGAAAGTAAAGCTGCAAATGCCTGCGGACTTTACGGAGGGAACCGACTTCGCCGGACACAACGTCGTGCTGAAATTGGGCGACAAAACGCTGACTGCCACCACGGACGAGAACGGCATCGCAACGTTCAAGGGTGTTGTGCCGGACGTTTACTCCATTTCCACCTCATGGGACATCAGCAATGAACTGTTCGCTGCACTCACCGGTAAAAGCGGCCTCTCCATGCGAGGTGCCGTCGTTTCGGGCGCACTCAACGACCAGGTCATTGCCGAGAACAGCACAAACGAGCCCATCCTCCTGCCCACCAACGTGGCCGTAAAGGGCGACATCATCATCAGCAAAATCGCCAGTGCAGGCTCCAAGGACATCAACAACCGCACCTACCTGGCTGGAAAATATCTGGAGCTTTACAACCAGGCAGACGAAAGTGTTGACATCAGTGGACTGTACATCGGCCTGCTCGAAAGTAGTAGCCCACAGGCTTTTACGCTTGAACAACTCCAAAGTAGCTTTGGGGGCGACAAGGTGATTTGCAAACAAATCTTCCAGATACCAACAGACAAAACTTACGAAGTAGCACCCGGCGCTTCCGTCCTGCTGACCAACTCTGCCATCGACCACCGAGGCTGGGACGAGAGAGCTGGGAAATTCATCCGTCCCAATGAAACCATCCTGACCGATGCGGACTTTGAGGCAAAAGACGCAATGGGAACCCTCATCAACAATCCGAACACCCCGGAACTGCTCACGGCAGCAACCTCCAGCGGCAACACCGCAACCATGAACCTCGTGCAGGGTGGGCCCTGTGGTATCATCATTTTCCGTACCGACGAGAACATTGATGACTGGGAGCGGACATACGCCTACGGAAAAACGACCGGCGCAAAATACGTCACCGTGCCCAAGCAACTGATTCTCGACGGTGTAGATTATATCAAGAACAAGGCAACGGGCGTGGATGTCACTACCAAACGTCTCTTTGCGGACATTGACGCAAGCTATATCAACATCACCTCCATCAATGGTTGGTCGCTCGAAGTGGTCTATCGAAGGACTGCCAGCGTAACCCCCGACGGACGTATCATCCTCAAAGACACCAACAACAGTCTGAACGACTTCAAGGTTTCCACAACGATTAAACCCCGCGAATACGACACCACAGTAGAATAAAGTTAAAATGAAAAGAGAAATACTCCTCATACATCTGTTCCTCATCCTCATCATCCCGGCAAAGGCACAGGAGAGCCAGTACCGATACGATGATGCCACACAACTATGGCACTACACGGACAATGCCGCAGCGCTCAGTCTGGACTCCACCCGCAACCGTGGCTATGCCCAGTTCATCTATCAGCATCAAGAGGGTGACTATAGCCGTGTGCAAGAAGGTAGCCTGACCAACCAGCTTCAGTTCCAGACCGAACGCTATCAGAAGCTTGGAAAATACCTCCATGCCTACGGACGTTTCAATTTCGACTATGGCCGCACCAACAACCGTGCTTGGTGCGACGTCATGCGTCCCTACGATTCCAACCCCTATTTTGCAGGCAGCAGCATCCAAGGCAGCTACGACTTCCAGGATTTCGACTTCACCGCCGCCCTTGGCACCTCACGCCTGGGTCATTGGACTTTGGGCACACGGATAGACTATAAGGCCGGCGACTTCAGCCGTCTGCGTGATCCTCGCTCACGCTCTCAACTGCTTGACTACAAGATTACGCCCGCAGCCACCTACTCGTTCAAGAACCAGACACTTGCGCTCGCCCTGAGCTACAACCGCCGCAAGGAGAAAATCATCGGCTTGCAGACCGTGCAGCAAGACCCGAATCTCATGTACTATCTGATGTCGGGTATGGAACATGCCAACGGAACGGTAGGAGGCTACAGCAGCTACAGCCGCGAGTGGGTGAACCATCAGTTCGGGGCAGAGCTCAGTTACGACCTGCACACCTCCAAGACCCGCCATCAGCTCACAGCCGCTATTCAGCGTGGACGGGAAGATGTCTATGGCCAATACCAGTATCAACCCGGACAGTTCACGGAATATAAATACACCGGCGACCTGCGCAACCGCATCCAAGGCGAACGGACGCTCCACGAAATAGATTTCCATGCAGACTACCGTCAGGCATACGCCGACGAGTACCGCGAGCAATACCACCTGGAGCGTGAAATGGAGACCGTCATCACCACCAAAGAGGTTACGGCTGCCGACGGAACCGTCAGCACGGTGGAGGTAGAGGAGCAGAAGCCCACCTCCTATACCTATAATTATTACACTAACCTCATCACCTTCAAGAAGCGCTATCAGGTGAAGCAACTGAACCTAAGTACACACTATCGTCTGAACTTCCGCGACGGACAGAAAATCAGCGCATACGCAGGAGTCGCCATTGCCTATAACAACACCAGCAACGAGTACCTCCTTCCCAACTCAGAACTTCGCCACTCCGCGACGAACTTCATGCTGGAAGGCGGCAGCCAGCTGTTCCATCACGCCCTCTGGGTCGATGCTTCAGCCCTCTTCCACGCCAGCCACAAGGCAACGCTCCAACTGGCCGATCCGACGACCGACTATGCCCTCGGCGTACTGATTCCCGATCAAGGCTATTATGCCACTCACTATTGGCGGGCAAACCTTCAGATTACCTACCAATTCCCCATCAAGCTGAAAGGCATACAATCCATCTGGTACCTCCGTGCCCAAGGCAGTCACCTCCATGCCACTGCCGCACCCCATCCGCACCAGACATCCTTTGCTTTCACGCTGGGAATCTTTAATTAATCAGAAATCTTAAAACAAAACTTTATAAATAAAAACGAACATGAAAATTACCTCTACACTGAAATCGCTGACACTCCTTGTCAGTTTGTCACTCATCCCCAGCTTGGCAAACGCCAAAGCTTCAAAAGCCTCCAATGGCGACCTCGTCATCAGCAAGGTTTACTATGCCGGAACCAAAGACCCGAACAACAAGAACTACAAAGCTGACCAGTACATCGAGATTTTCAACAACAGACACAGCGTCATAGATGTGTCTGGACTCTACATCGGACTCATCGAGACCGAAAGCAGCACCGCCGCCTACCCTTCCTCCTATCTGTCAACCACAGAGGCAGGCGACCTTAAGGACAAAGTCATCTGCAAGCAGATTTTCCGCATCCCTGCCACTGAACCCGTCCTTCTCGAACCTGGCAAGAGCCTAGTCATCACCAACTGTGCCGTTGACCACACAGCCAGCAACGGTCATGACCTTTCTGGCGCAGACTTCGAAGTGAAGACGAGCAACAGTGGCTACTCAGAGCACAACGATGCCGTGCCCGGCCTTGAGAAAATTTTCTCGTTCAACGATGCCACCGACTTCATGAACTTCACCAACGCTGGTCCCTGCGGCTTCGTGCTCATCGCTGCCGGTGCAGAGTCACAGGTCAACACTGCCGTTGCAGCTCCCATCTATGGCTATGGCAAGGACAGGGGAAACCAGTACGTGGCCATCCCCTCCTACCGTGTCATCGACGGCGTTGACATCCTGAAGAAAAATGCCAGCACCGACGAAGTGGATACCACGACCAAGCGCCTGGTCAACAGCATTGACAGCGGCTACGTGACCACCGACCTGCAAAACACATGGAACGGACAGACCATCTACCGTCGCTCTGCCGTTGTCGGTGACGAGCGCGTCGTTCTCTTCGACACCAACAACAGCACCACCGACTGGGCCTCTTCTTCTGACATTCAGCCACGCCAGTACGACACCGAGGCTTACGGCACGACCGACACCACCATCGTCATCCCTGCCACAGGCTTCCTGCCCATCAAGCCCAGCAAACCATTCTTCGGCCCTGCTGCGCTCACCATCGTCAACACCAATGCCAGTTCAAATGCTGCAATCACCGACCTCACCTACACGGTTTACAAGGCCGACACCCTCATGGCCATGGCCTCTTCCTATATTCTCGTTGGCACACCGGGCACCTACACGTTGAAACTCAGCGATGCCAATGCCAGCATCTCAGGCAGCAGCAACACAGGATGGACTGAGGAATCTGTCTATACAGAAACCAAAGCCGGTCGCTCCGTATATAAGTTCATCGCCAACGACGAGAAAATTGGCTTCCAGCGCGACGAAGACTACGCTGCCGACAGCTACAAGTCCTGCAATTTCGGCGAGGGCGAACACCTCTACATCACCCTCACCGCCAAAGCCATTGGCTATCTTGAGACAAACCTCGGCATGGAGACCGGCAGTCTCAGCTTCCTCCAGTGGAACGGCCCGATGCCAGTGATTCCAGAACCAGTTGCTACCCCCTTCTTCGACTTTGAGAACAACAACATGGATCTTGCTATCGGACAGGCCGGTGACGACGAAAGCCTCCACGCTGGCGACATGCCTGGCAAAACTATAACCATGGGTGACGTTACCCTCAGCGTCGTTGACCCCGAAGGCGCATCCCTCCCTTCACGCTACTTCTGGGTAGGTAGCAAGGGCAACACCCTCAACCTCTTCAAAAACGCAGCCATCAACCTGACTGCCGCTGAAGGTCGTGCCATCACAGGCGTAACCGTCGTGTTCCAGACCAAGGCCAACAGCCTTACTGCCAGCAGCGGCACTTACGAGGAAGGCACCTGGACCGGCAATGCCGACGTACTCATACTCACCGCTCCGGCTACCCGCTACATCTACTCCATCAACGTAACCACAGACGAGGCCAATGCTCAGACCGTGGACATCGAAACCGTAGAGGCTCCACAGACCGCTGTTGCTCCAAAGGGCATCTTCGACCTCACAGGCCGTCCAGTCAGCGACCCAACTCGTGGTCTCTACATCATTGACGGTAAAATCACATTCGTAAAATAAACACACAAAAATTATGAAAAAGACTCTAACATCCCTGTTGCTCATAGGACTGACACTCCCCTTGATGAGCCTCATGCCCGACGAGCCGGAAGTCATGACAAAGGAAGACGGCATGTATGTTGTCAACACCGCCACCTTGGGTCGCAAGGTGACTGGCTACGTGGGTGCCACTCCGCTGAAGATTTACATCAAGAAAAACAAGATTGAGAAGATAGAGGCCCTGCGCAATCAGGAAACTCCCAAGTACATGGCCCGCATCAAGAAAGAGCTTCTCAACAAATGGGATGGCAAGAAAGTGAAAGACGCCCTGAAAGACAAAGTCGATGGCGTCACCGGCGCCACCTTCACCTCCGACGCCGTCATCCAGAACGTACAACTGGGCCTGGAATACTATCAGAAGAACAAATAGTCCCAGCCTACAATACAATAAGAAAAGAGAATGTGCCTGTTGTCACATTCTCTTTTCTTATTATCTGATATGTCGCATCAACAGACGTGCCACACCATCAACGAGTGTTATTTGAACCAGACTTTTCGTCCTTTCACGAGGTAGAGGCCACGAGTGGGTGCAGTGACGGGACGGCCCGTGAGGTCGTAAATGACGGTCGGGGTGGACTGACCGCCGGCCAGCGTGGGCAGGTCGATGCCTGTGGCGGCTGGGAAGTCAATGGGGATGAAGGTGCGCTGTTTGGCACCGGAAGTCTGCGTGATGGTAGCCTCGAAGGGACGGACGGCACGCTGGCCACGCACGAAGACGCCGCCAGGCATGTAGCCTTGATAAACGGTGTCGTTAATGGCGAAGAGCTGTGCAGCATCGGTCAGGGCTATGTCCTTGTAGGTGGGGGTGAGCATCATGCTGCTGCCTTCGCTGCTGGTGGCATCCTGCGAGAGGTGGAGCATCTGGTCAGTGGCACGGAAGGTGACGTCGCCCGTGATGTTGTACTCCGGCTGGTATTCCTCACTGTTAGGCATGGCGATGAGGTAAGGCCTGTTTGCCTGAATGGCATTGGCAAGCTGGAAGCCGTCGGCGGTGAGCTCGGCTAACCAGAAGTAGGCATCAGCGGGAAGTGAGGAGCCGAAGGGTGCAAGGGTGCGACCGTCTGCGGTCGTCATTTCGGCGACATTGAAAGGCAGTACCAAGGTTTCCCAACCGCTGCTCTTACCGATGCGTGTCGATTTGTTGAAGTTACGGGTGTATTCAATGGATTTCACGTAGTATTCTCCCTCCGTGGAGCCAAAGCCCGTGACGTAGGGTGAGCGGTCGGTCAACACGACCTTGTCGGCCACGCCGCCGATGAAGACATTGGTCGGCACAGTGAGGAGGGTGTCGCCGTATGCGTTGATGACGACGGTTCTCGCTGGCATTCTCACCATCACGTTCGGATTGAATTCGGCCTTCTGCATTTCCTCGATGGGCAAAGTCGTTTCACAAACCACGACATCCAGCAACTTGGGGGCGTTCTGGCGCGTGATGTATGGGAGGATGCGCTCTGAACAACGCTTTGGAATGCGCAGAGCCTCGACGTTGGCCCAGTCAATCTGATTGGCGGCATTGACAAAGGCTGAGTCGCTGAGGTTGTGCCAGTCGATGCCCATGCTGCCCAAATCGACGGTCTGGATGCCAGAGTTGACAATTTCCTCGTAAGGAATGACGGGAGCCACGTATTCCTCGATTTGCCAAAGGGCATTGTCAGCAGTAAGGGCCTTGTTGGCATAGACGGAGGAACCGTCGGTGAGTTTGTCTGTTCCAAACAATCCGTTGGCACCTTGAATGGTGTAGCCATCGGGGAGTACATTGAAGCGGAGTTGGTATGCCTCTCCCATGTTGGTGGTTGCCGAAAGCGTCCATGAGTCAGTGCCTGCCTTCATGATGTAGCGTCCCTGTTCGTTGGAAAGGATGTAGGTGGAATCATCCACAGCCGTGAAGAACAAAGGTTCCTTCTCAATGCTGATTGCAACCCGCTCGGTCCTGATTTCAAGATACATGCCTGAATTCAGATTCTTGATGAGATAGCCCGTTCCGGCCTTTGGAAGAATCTGGGCACTGCGCACGTTGGCCAGAAGGGCGTTGATGAGTGTAATGCTCCCAGCGTTGTTGATGCCTGCCAAGGCGGCGTTGATGGCCGAATCGGGGTATTGGAAGAGATTGTTGCCGACGGGCAGGGACTCCACTTCGGCCTTTGCCCTCATCCGTACCACGTCAAGGTCGGAAGTCTGTCGGCTTACTTCGTAGAGTGCAAAGCCGTCGAAGCTGCTGCCTTGGTTCCAGCCCATGCGAACACCCACGTAGGGATTGCCATCGGCGGCAGTGAAGACATACTCGGTCTGCGTCCACTGGCCTCCCGTGTTTTCCGCTTGCCACTCAAATGCTTTCAGCACACCATTCTCAGTCGTGGAGTCAGCCATCTGGAAGAGGGCATTGTAAGCATAGTTCTCAGAAGCGGGAGCATTGCCGTTGGTATAGGCTGTGAAGTAGTATTGCTTGCCTGGCTCAACGGCCACAGCCTGTCGGATGGTGTTCACGGAGCCTACGCCTGCACCATTGGTCGTGAGGTAGGGGCCGCCATCAAAGCCACCCGTGGTGTTATAAGTGAAGTTGCTGAGGACGGCATCGGTCATGTAACCGATGGTTTTCCATCCATAGACTCCACTATCGAACGAACCGTTCACAAACAGGTTGCCGCTAACTTGCTTATACTCGATGCCATCAACTGTGAAGTACAGTGATGAGAAGCCAACCCAGTTGATGCCCATAAAGGTGCCGCCGGTATAGGTAACCAGCACTTCCTCTTCGACACCTTCTTCAGCCGGCTTCACGAGTTGAACATCAGTGAAAGAGATAGTTTCGTATGTGTATTCCGGACGCAGGGCTACGGGATAGTCGCTTTCGCCCAACGGGAGGTAGAAGGTGGCACCGGACACGCTGTGTGCTGTCGGCGAACTGGCTGTCTGTGGTGCATTGACTTCGTCGCCATAGACATAGGCTTTCACTTTCACTCTGACATCGTCCTCTGACAGACCGTTCTCCTGTAGGTTTTCAGCCTTGAAGTTCACTTTCACGGTCGAACCGGCAGGGAGGAAGTTGGGATAGCTACTCGTACCACTCTCAACATTGAAGGTGGGTGCGTTCAGGACAATCGTGTTGGTTGGGGTGACAACCGTGTCGGGTGTTTCCTGTGTGTCAATCGTTACGCGGTCGATGAAGAGGTGGGGCATACTGCTGGAACCAGCGTTGCCAGCTTGATAACCCAGCGAGATGATGACGTCACGGGATTCGGGCAGGGTGATGGAGAAGGTCTCGGTGGTCCACTGGCCTACGGGGTAGTTGGTGGTGGTGGCATACGCTCCGTCCAAATCGAAGCCGAAGAGGTTTTTGGTGATGGTACCTGTTCCGCCGGCATTGTAGATGTCAATACTCAGCGTGTGAGAACCTGCTGGCAAGGCGACGGCCTGAGTGTATTGCGTCGTACCAGCCCATACGGCCAAAAGACCGAGAGCCTGACCAGCCTGGCCGTCAGGGCCTGTCGTTGGTGGGAGGTAACCTTCGCCACCCAGGAAAGCACTGGAGCCATATTGGAAGGTACCAGCAGCATGGGTATCGCCATACTCCTTGATGGTCCAACCCGTAACAGGCTGACATTGAGATTTGTCACCTGAACCTGTCACATCCTTTTGGTAGGTCCTGATTCCAACCGTTTCGGGTGTATCGACCATGAAGTTGGCATTGACGAGCCCATCGGGAGCGTCGGCCTCAACAGTGGTCACTTCGATGGAATAGATGTAGCGGGTTGCGGGTGCAGTGAATACGAGCACGTCGGCGTTGCCAGTCCAGATGCCTTCGGTGTAAGTGCCGGAACTGGCCTCAAGACTGTTGGCTGTAGTCTGAAACACGATGGTGACACCTGTGATGGCACGACCTTCAGCAGCAGTCAGATTGATGGTTGCGTTTTTGAAAAGGTTGAGGGTATTGCCCTTGCTGCCTACCCAGAAGTATCGGGAGGGGGTGGATGCACCTTCGGGGTCAACGACGCTGAAGGTGACGCCGGCCTTGGTCACGGCCTTGCCAGTCATGTCACCAGCGTGGAGGCTTTCGTCGTCACCAGCCTGTCCAATGGCAAGATCCATATTGTTGTTCTCAAAGTCGAAGAAGGCTACGACGGTCTGAGCGGTATCAGTGGGCAGCTCGCCAGAGGAACGGAATTGGGGATTGGTGAAGCTCATCCATTGGTGGGGGGCAGTGGCCGTACCGCCAATGGTGAAATGGGTCGGAGTCTCTCCGTCAGATGAGAACTCCACGTAGCGGTATTCCCAGCCACGTCCATTGCCGCTGTTGGCGTAGGTGGCAGAAGGAGAGGTAGTGGCCACGCCATTGACATCCACACCGTAGCCGACATCACCTTTGGAGGGGAAGATGACTTTCTTGTCGTTCACCTGAAGGTATGCCTCAATGTCACTGCCAGAAGAGGAACGCCCTGCCATGCAAATGACATATTTGCCCGCCGGGAATACAACGTCCGTCGTCAAACTATTTGTCCAGGAGCTTTGGAGCCATTGATCACCGGTCTGCTCGTAATAGACGGAGGTAGAGGTGCCGTCCCAGTGCTGGCCGCTGTTTGGAACCATATCACCTGCCCATAGAGCAAGCCCGGCAACGTTGCCGGAGACATCCTGCGGATAGGCGGCCAGGATTTTCTCGTAATTCTTCACGGCGGAAGCGGAAATCACGGCGGAAGTTGCCGCCTCGATGGCCTCACGGGCTGCCTCTATCTCGCTTGCTGTTGACGGTATCTCTGCGTCAATCAGCTGCTGCAATGCGGCAATCTCGTCAACGGCAGCAGCGTTGGCCTCGTCGGCAATGACAGCCTTGGCATTCTCCACGGCTACGTTGTATCTTGCCAATGCAGAGTCGGTGGTAGCTCCGCCGGCATCGCCGTAGTAAGTAAGGGTGAAGTTGTCGAAGATGGCCCAGTCGGCATTGATGGTGATGGATTTCTGCACACCGATGGTCAGCAAACCATCGTCAAGAACTTCGGCCATGACAGAGTTGTATTGGCTATTGGGCTTGTAATAACCTGCATCGAACCAGGTTTTGGCAGACTCCATCGTGTTGGGAGCATAGTAGCCGTCGGGCATTGTCGTGCTGCCGTTGCCAAGGTTTTCCTTCACCCGCCCGTCGCTTAGGCACATAATGGGTGCGGTAACCTCGGTGTTGCTGCTGTTGGTGGCAAAAATCTTAGCATTGAACCACGGGGATGTTTGCAAAACATTAACTTCATAGTCTTCAGCTGCTGTTCCTTGCCGATAGAAGCCCTGCACCGAAACACGGTAGGTTCCGGCAGGCAACCCGGTCAATGACTGATAGATATGGAAATTCTTCATGTAACACTCTGCGTTTTCGTATGCTGAGGAAACGGTGAATCCGTCCGACCAGCCCGCAGTGCTGCCACCGGCAAAGTCGGGATTTGTAATGCGGTCGGTGTAGTCAACTCCCTCGCCGAGCGAGATACCACCAAACTGATACTGATAGACAATGTCTTTGGCATTAGCCAGCGCAGCGTTCAGTTCGTCGAGCGTCGAACTGGTGTTGTTATAGACTGCCTTTGGCGCAGAGAGGTCGATGCCGGGGAAGTTTGCCTCTGAGGCACTGATGTAGTTGCCTAAAGTCAGGGCGGCATTGTAGGTAGCAAGCTCTGACCGCCAGTCCCGGTAATCTGACTCAGAAACGAATGCCCATGTGGTGTAAGCATTGCCCGACATTATAGGCTGGTTGTTCTCGCCCATAATCGTGTAGTCGAGCAGATACAGACGGTCATCACCGGCAGTGCCGTCATAATACTCTGTGGCACCTAATTTGCTAGTACCTACAGCCGAATTGGTAATCTCATACGTGTTTTCGCCCAGCGCAGAGAAAACCCACTGATCCCAGTTGGCACCTGCGTTGTTATCAACCCAAATGGACTGGGGGTTATCGCAGAAAGTGGCCTTCCACGCTCCTTGCGTCTCGACAGAGTCGATAATGGCCCATGCGCCCTCATCAAACTGGAAAACGAGCTTCAGTTTATAACCTTTCGTGACTGAAAGCGACGCTCGTGTGCTCCATTCGTTGGAGCCCAGGAAATAGCCGCCAAACTCTACGTTGTAGAGGTACATCACGGTCTCCCCGTCCTGTGGCATTGGTGAAAAGGCTGGCACGGGCTTGGTCCACTGTGCCAATGCTGACAGGCAGCATAGGGCACAGGCTGCAATGAGTGAGAGTGTCTTTTTCATAAGTATCTATATTTTTCAAAGTGTTTTCTACGGATTCAGGCGTATTGGGGGCAAAGATAAAACAATTCTTCCATAAAAAAGCGTTTCTGCGAAAAAAAGTTTTACCTTTGCACAAAAATTCACAGAAAAGACCCATGAAACAATATCTTGACCTGCTCAATCGCATCCTGACGGAAGGAGTGCAGAAGGGAGATCGCACGGGCACGGGAACTATCTCCGTGTTTGGTAATCAGATGCGTTTCAACCTGGAAGAAGGTTTCCCCTTGTTGACCACCAAAAAGCTGCACCTCAAGAGCATCATCTACGAGTTGCTATGGTTTCTGCAAGGAAACACCAACGCCCACTGGCTGCAAGAACGAGGTGTGCGCATCTGGAACGAATGGGCAGACCCCGAGACGGGCGACCTGGGACACATTTACGGCTACCAGTGGCGCAGCTGGCCTGACTACAATGGCGGACACATCGACCAAATCACACAGGTCATCGACCAAATCAAGAACAATCCCAACTCACGGCGCATGATTGTCAGCGCATGGAACGTGGCCGACATCGACAACATGAACCTGCCACCTTGCCACATTCTCTTCCAGTTTTACGTGGCCGACGGACGACTCAGCTGTCTGCTCTATCAGCGCAGTGCCGACACCTTCTTAGGCGTTCCGTTCAACATTGCCAGCTATGCCCTGCTCACGATGATGGTGGCACAGGTGACCGGACTGAAACCCGGCGATTTCGTCTATACCACTGGCGACACCCACCTCTACCTCGACCACATCGAGCAGGCCAAGTTGCAACTGACCCGCGAGCCTCGTCCCCTGCCCAAGATGCACATCAATCCCGAGGTAAAAAACATTTTCGACTTCCAATACGAGGATTTCACGCTGACCGACTACCATCCCCACGACCATATCAAAGCAAAGGTCAGCGTATAACGTTTATATGAACCATCTTTCCATCATCGTGGCCATCGCCCAAAACCGCGCCATCGGCCACAAGAACAAACTTATCTACTGGCTGCCCAACGACCTGAAACGCTTTAAGTCCCTCACCACGGGCAACACCATCGTCATGGGGCGGAAAACGTTTGAAAGCCTGCCGAAAGGCGCCCTACCCAACCGCCGCAACATCGTGGTTTCCCGCACGGCAAAGCCCGACGCTTTCCCCGGTGCGGAGTGCTACCCCTCGTTGGAAGCAGCCCTGAAAGCTGCCCAGAGCGGCTATATATATAATAATGTGGAAAGCTCCGAGGTTTTCATCATTGGCGGAGCCTCCATCTATGAGCAGGCCCTTCCCTTGGCCGACCGCCTTTGCCTTACGTTCGTGCATGACACGCCCGCCGAGGCCGACACCTTCTTCCCCGAATATAACCCTGCGGAGTGGGAAGAGACGTTCCGGGAAGACCATGAGGCGGACGAAAAGCACGAACACAGCTACTCCTTCATCGACTTATGCAGACACCAGCCGACTTTGAAAGACTCCTGAGCGAGCAACTGGGTGCCGAGGAATACCAAGCCCTGGCCCGTGCGCTTGACGAGGAGCCCGTCACCAGCATACGCCTGAATCGGGGCAAGCCCGAAAACCTCTTTGCAGATGCCGTCCGGGTACCGTGGTGCGAGGAGGGCCGCTACCTGACGGAACGTCCGTCGTTCACCCTCGACCCCTTGCTCCATGCCGGATGCTACTACGTGCAGGAAGCCTCGTCCATGTTTCTGAGCCACCTGCTCAAGACCTACCTGCCCGTCCTCTTGCAAGCGTCCGAGGCTCCCGTATGCCTGGACCTTTGTGCCGCCCCTGGCGGAAAATCCACGCTGCTGTTAAACGAACTTCCCCCCGACGCAACGCTCTTTGCCAACGAGCCCATCCGTCAGCGGGCCAACATCCTGCGCGAAAACATCATCAAATGGGGCCATCCCAATGCCATCGTCACCAGCAACTACGCCGCCGACTTCCAGTTTTTGGGCGAGGCTTTCGACCTCATCCTCTGCGACGCCCCCTGCTCTGGCGAGGGCATGTTCCGCAAGGATCCTGAAAGCATTCAGGAATGGAGCCTGCAAAACGTGGAGATGTGTTGGAGACGCCAGCGGGAGATTGCCCAGGACATCTGGCCGACCCTGCGAAGTGGCGGACTCTTCATCTACTCCACCTGCACCTACAACCACTTCGAGGACGAGGACAACGTGGCATGGATGGCCGAGACATTCGGTGCCGACATCCTGCCGCTCCAAGCACCGGAGGAATGGGGCATCAAAAACGGACATTTCTTTCCCCACCACACGCGGGGCGAAGGTTTCTACATCGCCATCCTGCAGAAACACGGCGACGGGAAGCGTAAGGCCATCGACCTCAAGAAAATGCGGAAACGGCTCAACGTCCTGCTCGAAGGCATCGAACCCGGACGCATTGTTGACAAAAAAGGCACCGTCGAGCCCAGCCACTCACAGGCCATGGACATCCATGCCGACTCTGGCCAGTGGCCCACCGTCGAACTCAGTCTTGAAGAGGCACTGGACTACCTCCGCACCGAGGCGCTCCACCTGCCACCCTCCACGCCACGCGGCTACGTTCTCCTCACCTATCGCCAACATCCCCTCGGATTTTGCAAAAATATTGGTAACCGAGCAAATAATCTTTACCCTACAGCGTGGAGAATCAGAAAAAAATAACTAACTTTGCACGCCCAACATGAAAAAAAGGGGCTTTTCATTTTTTTCAATATTTTATTCATGAATCTTTTTATCAGATATTTTGACCACGAAACGCTTGCCCACAACGTCAACGAGGCTATCGCATTTCTGGGTTCTATCAACGAGATTAAACTGGACGGCACAGTCCCTGGCCGCATTGCCAACTTCCTTTCCTCTACCAACAACTACCCCTTCCGTCTGAAGATAAGCTACAGCAACTACGTGCTCTTCCTCAAGACGGAGGCCGAGACCATCGAGGAGTTCCACCAACTTGAACAGAAAAACAAGGAGGCCAAGGCCGAAGGAAAAGCCATGACGCCTGCCGACAAGAAGCGCAGCCAAATGGAGGCACTCAACGAGAACCATCCCGGATGGTACGAAGGCAGCCTCACCTTCAAGCGCGTCGTTGTCGATAAAATCACCAACAAATGCAAGTATATCGACACGCCGTTCACGGTACGCTGCAAGGCTGAAAGCGCCATGGACTGCTACAACCGCATCGTCAGTCACCTGAAGAACCGTCAAGAGATTGACCCTCGCAGCCAGTACCCCAGTGCCCGCAGCAACAACTTCGCGTTCAAATTCATCAGCGAATCATAAGAAAATCCTATGGCAGCACGTGTTGCCATAGGATTATTTGATTTTTCAGTCCACCCTCTCCCCCTTTCCCCTCTCTCCTATAGGGGGAAGGTTAGGAGGGGGTTATTCATCCTCTTTCTTCGTCGCTGCCTTGTACTCCTGCAGCGTCGTACCGTATGTAGTGCGCAGTACGCGGAACTCCGTCCGTCGGTTCAGCGAGTTCAACAGTTCCTGCTCATCCTCCTTATGCTTCAGGATGAAGGCCTCCGTCAGTGTGTCGCCCTCAGCCAGGAACTTATACTTCTCCGTCATTTTCTTCGTCACCACCTTCGGGTTGCTCTCGCCATAGCCTTTGGGCGTCAGGCGGTCGCCGGCCACGTCGTGGGCTATCAGGTAGTTCACCACCGACTCCGCCCGCCTCTGCGACAGCCGTTCGTTGTATTCGTCGTTGCCACGATAGTCACAGTGCGCACTCAGCTCAATGGTGATGTTCGGGTTCTGGTTCATCATTTCCACCAACTTATCCAGTGCCTCCGTACTCTCCTCCGTCAGGTCGGCCTTGTCGAACTCATAGAAAATGTTGTCAATCAGCACGGGGATATTGATGGGCGGCAGGGCGAACTGCAACGTCGTATCGACACTCTCGTCGGCCACGTCGATGCGCAGTTCGTTCTTCACGTTCAGGTAGCCCTTGCAGGTGCCCAAGAAGACATAATCGACACCCGGCTTTATCACCTGCGTAAACGAGCCGTCGCCCTTCACCGACAGTTTCTCGTTCGTGCCGTCGTTGCCCACCATATAGACCAGCGCCTCGGGCAACTCGTAGCCGTCCTTCTCATACACCCAGCCCGTCACCGTCTGCAACACCTCCGGGCACTCAAACCAGTAGATGTGCTCCCAGCCCTTTCCGTCGCCACGGCTTGTGCAGTAATAGCCTCGGTTGTGGACACCCTCGAACGTCATACCGAAATCGTCGCCCGCCGAGTTCAGCGGATATTGCTGATTCTCCACCTCCCAACGCAACACATTGTCCGTCACGTTCGTCGTGTCGCCATAGTCCAGTTCCTCCTTGATTTCATAGACGGGGTGAGCGATGAAGATGTCCAAGCCGCCCATTCCGGGATGGCCGTCGCTCGAAAAATACAGGTCGCCGTTGGGACGGAACGAGGGGAACATCTCGTCGCCAGGCGTATTGATGGGCCGGCCCAGAGGTTCCGCGCCGCCAAATCCGTTCGACAGAATCATGGTGCGCCAGATGTCCAGTCCACCCTCACCACCGGGCGCATCACTCACGAAATAAAGCCACTTGCCGTCGGGCGACACCGCCGGATGGGCAAAGCTGGAGAGCGTGTCCCTCGAAATCTCACATTTCGACGGGGTGCCCCACGACGCATCGCTGCGGTTCGACTGCCAAATCTCCGCATAGCGCGGATAGTCGGGGTCGCTGGAGCAGCGCGTGAAATACATCGTCTTGCCGTCTGCCGACAGGCACGATGCACCCTCCTCATACTCCGTGTTGACCGAGCCTTCTATCAGCTCCGGCTGCTGCCACTTGCCCGCCTCGTTCTTTCGGGACTGGAACAAGTCACTGAACTTCACGCCCGTAACGCCCGAAATCTCGTCGCCCGTGGCATCGTTGCGGGTGGAAGAAAGCACCAGGATGTCGGAGTCGTCGCCCACCAACATCGGGCTGTAGTCACTGCGGCGGGAGTTGAAGATGCCTTCCTTCTTGATGGAATAGAGATTCGGATTCTCCTTCCATTGCGGGCCCAGTTCACAAGACTTCAAGCCGTTGCGGGCCAATTCGTGGTCGGGCACCAACTCCAGGAAAGCCTTGAAATTCTCAGCCGCCTGTTTGTACATGCCGCACTTCAACTGTTGGCGGGCCAAATGGAGCGTGGCCAACGAGTCGGGGTATTTATAGCGCACGGCGTTTTGGTACGAAGCCACCGCCTTCTGTGAACTGCCAAAATGCCGATAGCACTCCCCCATCAGGAAGGCACGGTGCGCCCGCTTCGCCTTATCCTTGGCCGGGGTGCGCGAATAGGCCGTCTTGTAAAACTTCGAGGCTGTGTAGTACTCGCCGATGGCAAAGGCATTGTCGCCCTTCTTGTGCGCAATGTTCGCATTCGAGCACGACACAATGCCCAGCACTACCGATGCCAGGCATACCCACTGAAGAAAATATCTTACCTTATATATGCGCATACGAACATATTAAACGTAAGTCTCCGTCATTTATTGTGTCCGTGGAAAAAAACCGGTGCGGAATCTACGTAAAAATCACGCTGAACTCTATCGGAGATGACGCAGAACTGTATTCAATTCAACGCAGTACTCTTCTCGTCAATAGAGTTCTGCGTCACAGCGCAAACAGCAAAGCCTTGTATTACAAGCCATGAAGAAGGGGGGAAAATCCAGAAGTCAGAGGGCAAGGTACAAGAGAACAGGAAGAGGACGGCAGGAAAAGAAAAATGATAAAAAAAGAAAAAAAACTGCGGATTTATTTGGTCGTTTCAGAGAAAAGCCCCACCTTTGCAGTGTATTAGTAAACTAAGACACCTAAACACAATACTATTATGATTGAAATTCAAGACGTTCGTTTCGGCTACGACCGAAAAAAGGCAAAGGTTTTCGACCATTTTAGCCTGCAATTAGAGCCGAACTGCATCTACGGCCTGTTGGGTCAGAACGGCACGGGCAAGTCCACCTTGCTCTACCTGCTGACCGGCGTGTTGTTCCCGGAACAGGGACACATCCTCGTTGAAGGGATGGACACACGGAAGCGCAAGGTGGAAATGTTGAGCCAAATGTACATCGTGCCCGAAACGTTTGAACTGCCCAAGATGCGGTTTATGGAGTACGTGAAGACTTACAGCCCGTTTTACGAGGCATTCAGCATGAAGGTGCTGGAAGAGTGCATGAAGGAGTTCCAGCTGCCGCTGACGTGCAACATTCAGGATTTGTCGATGGGCGAGAAAAAGAAGGTGATGATGAGCTTTGCCCTGGCTACGGGTACCCGCTACCTGCTGATGGACGAGCCGACGAACGGACTGGACGTGCCCTCGAAGCGACAGTTCCGAAAGGTGATAGCTTCGAACATGACGGACGAGCGCACCATCGTGATTGCCACGCACCAACTGCACGATGTGGAGCAACTGATTGACCACGTGCTCATCTTGAAAGACAGTCAGTTGCTGTTGAACCAGTCGATAGCGGAACTGACCGACCGATACGGCTTCGGCCTGTTGCCCGAAGACATCGCCGCCGACGACATCCTCTATTCGGAGCGCAACGTGCAGGGCGATGTGGGCATTTGGCTGAGACGTCCCGACGACCAGGAAACAACCGTCGAGTTGGAAATGCTCTTTAACGCAGCAGTACAAGGGAAAGTTAGAAGTTAAAAGTTAAAATTAAAAACATATCATGAACACTCTATCAATCAAACGAATGGGTCTGCTGATGCAATACTATTGGCGGACGGAAAAGAAAGTAGTTGCCGTAGCCTTCCTTACGATGATGATATGCTATTTAGGAATGCAAATACTGAATGCCGTAAACCATCAATTGGTGCTCCCGTCCTCCCTTCTTTACTGGATTCTTGTCTGCATGTTCATCACCAACTCTCTCCACTATTATTATTTAAAAAAGGAGTCGTCCATCGGGTTCTACACATTGCCGGCCAGCAACTTGGAAAAGTTCCTCTCGCGTGTGCTCTACGTCACACTGGGCGTCATGCTGTTGACAGCTGTGGCGGAACTATTGTCTGAACTTATCACGGTCGGATTTGTTCTCGGCATGGACTATTTGGCCGGAAATCCCTACAACCCCAAGGTCGTGAAGTACTTTATCTCGGAAAACAATTGGATATTCCTCTCGCGTGTAATGAGCGATGCGCCGCTGCTGGCTGTAATGAAGATGGTATTCTACTTCTCCATGCTGGTTCTGCCCGTGCTTTCCGTCTTCACGCTCTCCGCACTGCTTTTCCGCCGCTGGGGCTTTTTTATTGGCGCAATGCTTGTCATGACTTTTTTACTCTCCCAGATTCTCTTTTACGGCCTCCTGCATGGTCCGGGCGTGGAAGACTATTGGAAGCGCCTGTTCATTTTCTTCGCCATCGTTACCGTGGTGTGCTACGGGCTGTCCTACCGAAGTTTCTGTCGTCAACAGATGCGCAAAAAGTGGATTTATCTCTAAACAGAAATTATAAATTGTCAAATCGTAAATAAACAAATGGTTTACCAGAACGAGAAAGCCATATACATCAGGATTGCGGAACGCATCTGCGATGACATCCTGTCGGGCCACTACGCGGAGGGAAGCCGTGTGCCGAGTGTGCGTGAGATTGCTGCCGCCTACGAGGTGAACCCCAACACCGCCATGCGGGCCGTTGAGATACTGCAACGCGACGAGGTGGTGTATCAACAACGGGGTATCGGCGTGTTTGTCGCCGAGGGTGCCCGACGGAAGATTCTGGCAGCGAGGAAGGAGGATTTCCTGCGCCACGACATACCCGAATTTCTGCGCCGGCTGCAACTGTTAGGCATGGGAATCGAGGAGGTCGTCAGGGCATGGGAACAAAATCAAGAGGTTAACAAGGATTTGAAAAAATAAACATTTTTGGCTTTTTGTTTGTTCCATTCATTTCTTTTTTCTACATTTGCGCTGCAATCTCCCGTTTCGGGGATGAAAACACAGAATAACAAAACCTAAAATTAAAAACGGACTATGGAAAAAAACGCAGAATCAAAGGACAAGAAAGATATGGTGGGCAAGGTCGTAGCAGGAGTTGGTGGAGCAGCCGCTTTCGTGGCAAGCACAGCCCTGGCCATTGACGTGCTTGGCGAGGATGGCGGCGAGGATTTGGTAGCCATCAACCCGTCAGACGAAGAAATGGGCGGCACGGAGGCCGACGTGGAACAGCTGGTGGCTTACGAAGCCGGGGCAGCCGATAACATTGTGGAAGGCAGCGTGGAGCCCGTGGAAGGTGCCGTGGAGAGTGCAGCCAGCGTACAGGTTCACAGTGCCGGTGCCGTGGAGGCTGATTCGTATCTGGCTTCTGCCGACGTACATTTCGACGACGACATGGGCGACCTGTTGAGCAGCAACATTGGCGACACGGACGCAGCCAGCATCATGGACGACATGATGGACGTCGTGAACGACATGGTTTAATCCCCCCTACCCGACCCCATCCATCCTCAAAAAAGAAACAAACATTTGGGTGGAGAAACTCTTTCCTTAAAATACCCTCTCCGTTTTCGTAGGCCGCGTGGCGACCTGCGAAAGTGGATTTTTGCTTTAGGCACAGGTACTTGCTGTGGGTGTGCCTGTCATTCGTTCGACGAAGGACAGATGACACGAAAAAAAGAGAAAACATGAAGAACAGAATACAATTGTTGATGCTTGCGGTGATGAGCAGCCTGAGTTTGCCCTTGTCTGCGCAAAATTTCTTTCAGCGCCTCGACAGCATGATGACCCTGCACTACCACAAGAGCAACCTCGACACAACGTACATCACGCGACCTATGACGAAATGGACGATCGTGGGACGAGTGAATGTGTCGGGGGCAAAGATTGAATCCAAGGGAATAGAGAACGACCTGCCTTTCAAGTCGGAAATAAAAGCAGACTGCAAATCGACATTGAGCGTGGGCGTCAGTTACCTCGGCATCTCACTCAGTGCGGCAATCAACCCCGACAAGCTGATGGGCAAGTACCACGACTACGAACTGAACTTCAACAGCTATGGCCGTAGCTTCGGCTTCGATGTCATTTATCAGTCCGCCAAGAATTTCACGGGCTGGTATGAGAGAGACGACATGGAACGCGTCGAACTACCCAGTGGCAAGTTGTCGGTGAACACACTGAATGTGAACGCATTCTATGTATTCAACAGCCGTCGTTTCTCCTACCCCGCCGCCTTCTCGCAGAGCTACATCCAGCGTCGCTCTGCCGGAAGTTTTCTGTTGGCAGCATCAGGCATGGGGCAGCAAGCCAAGTTCGACTATGATCAAAAGATGAAACTGAAAATGATAAACATCGGCATCGGTGCGGGCTACGGCTACAACTACGTGCCAGGAAGAGGCTGGCTGCTACATATCTCCGCACTGCCCACGTTCATCGTCTATAGCAGCACGTCTGTGACCCTCGACGACGGTCGCCTCCCCCTGCACTACCACTTTCCCCAGGTCATCATCACGGGTCGCGGTGCCGTCGTCCGGCAGTGGAGGAACAAGTTCTTCGGCCTGTCAATGGTGTTCAACTTCACCAACATCGGCCACGAGGAAAGCCTCGCTGTACATAACATCAAATGGCGCGTCCGCACCTTCTTTGGCGTGAGATTGTAGCCGTTAAAGCTTCGTATTTTAAATATTGGTGTGAGAGTGTTTTGTTTTTGATTTTTTTGGCGTAACTTTGCACCATAATCTAATACAATTATGGAACAGAAAGAGAATATTCTGACAGAAGAAGCCATCAAGGCGGATTTAAGATATTTGCAGTTGCTCGCACAGTCGTATCCGTCCATCGCGGATGCAAGTAGCGAAATCATCAATCTGGAGGCCATCCTGAATTTGCCGAAGCCTACAGAACATTTCATCAGCGACCCGCACGGAGAGAGTGAGGCGTTCAACCATGTGTTGCGGAATGCGTCGGGCTACATCAAAAGGAAAGTGGAGGAGATTTTTGGCGACAAGCTGAAAAAGGCCGAGAAAAAGGAACTCTGCACACTGATTTACTACCCGGAACAAAAGCTGCGCCTCATCAAGGCACAGGAGCAAGACCTGAGCGACTTCTACAACAGGACGCTGAATCAGTTGATTAAGGTGTGCCGTGAGGTATCGGCCAAATATACCCGCTCGAAAATCAGAAAGGAACTGCCGAGGGAGTTCGGCTACGTGATAGAGGAGTTGCTGCATGAGACACCGACGGCCTCGGACAAGAAGTTTCAATACTACAACGTGCTCATCGACACGATTATCGAGACGCAACGTGCCGACCATTTTATCATTGCCATCTGCAACCTGATACAGCGACTGGCGATAGACCGCCTGCACCTGCTGGGCGACATCTGGGACCGAGGACCCGGCGCACACCTCATTATGGAGACGCTGTGCAACTACAAACATTTCGACATTGTGTGGGGAAACCATGACATTGACTGGTTCGGAGCGGCTGCCGGCAATCGGGCTTGCATCTGCAACGTGATTCGATTGTCGTTGCGCTATGGCAACATGGCTACGCTGGAGGATGGCTACGGCATCAACCTGCTACCGCTGGCGACTTTTTCCATGGTTACTTACAAGCATGACCCCTGTTCGCTGTTTGGCATCTTGGACGTAAACACGAAAGAGAAATCCGAAGAGAACAACAGCAAGAGCAAGGTGGACGAGCGTACCCGCCGCCTGGTGGCACAAATGCACAAGGCCATCAGCATCATCCAATTCAAGGAGGAAGCCAAAATCATCAACCGAAGGCCAGAGTTTGAGATGGATGACCGAAAGCTGCTGGAAGGCATCAACCTGGAAAAGGGCACCTGCACCATCAACGGCGTGGAATATGAAATGAGCGACACGAACCTGCCGACACTGATTCCCGACGACCCGAACGCCCTGACTGAGGAGGAAGAGTTGCTGATGCAGAAGCTGGAACATTCGTTCCTGACGAGTGAAAAACTGCAAAGACATGTGGATTGCCTGCTGGCACACGGCTGCATGTATTCCATTGCCAACAGCAACCTGATGTTCCATGCCTCCGTTCCCCTGAACGAGGACGGTTCCCTGCGGGAAGTAGAAATCCGGGGAAAGAAATACAAGGGACTGGAACTGATGAAGAAGACCGGGCATCTGGTGCGCGAGGCATTCAGCAACGATGTACGCGAGGACAAGAAACTGTTTGCCATCGACTACATCTGGTATCTGTGGTGCGGGAAGAATTCGCCGTTATTTGACAAGGACAAGATGACAACGTTCGAGCGATATTTCATCAAAGACAAAGCTACCCACACGGAAGCGAAGGGATATTACTACCAATATAATAATGATGAGAAGACGGTGGACATGATTCTCGATGCGTTTGGCGTGACTGGCACCCACCGTCACATTATCAATGGTCACGTGCCGGTTCGTACACTGAAGGGCGAGACTCCCATCAAGGCAAACGGAAAGCTACTGGTAATTGACGGAGGTTTCTCAAAAGCCTACCAACCGAAAACGGGCATCGCTGGCTACACGTTGACCTACCATTCAAGAGGTTTGGAACTGGTGGCGCATCAGCCTTTCCGTTCCAGTGCCGAAGCCATTGAAAAGGGCGTTGACATTAAGGGCGTTACCCAAATCGTGGAACTCTCCACCCAACGCATGTTGGTGAAAGAAACGGACAAGGGACGCACACTGGCAGCCAAGGTGGCCGACCTGAAAAAGCTGCTTTTTGCCTATCGCAATGGTTTCATCAAGGAAATCACGAAGTAAATCTTTTTGTCTCCAGGACGCAACTTTTTCCCTACCCAAAGGAAGAAAAAACATATCCGAAAAAATATTAGCAAAAAAAGGAGAAAAACTTTTGGCACATAAAGCATAAATCCTTACCTTTGCATCAAATCTGTGCACAAACGTCGTGCATGTGATTATCAATAAGAGATTTGAACACTAACCACCATAAAAGAAAGGCTTTGATATGAAAAGATTCTACTTTATCGCAGCGTTCGTCATTTCTGCCTTCACAGCAAATGCGCAGCAAACGCTTAACTTGAGTACTTATAGTGGTACAAACCTTGAAAAGTACGACAACAAGACTTTGAATGTTTCTATCAATCGCTATGTTTTTAACGGTTGGAACACCATTTCACTGCCTGTAGATGTCAGCACGGACGAGTTGAATGAGGTTTTCGGCAACGACTGTAAACTGGAAAAGCTGATTGGCGTTGAAAATGTAAACGGAAAGGTTAAGCTGAACTTCCAGGACTGCAAGGCTGAGGGTATCAAGGCCAACACGCCTTACATTCTCTATATCTCCGGCGAGACGGGTACCAAGAAAATCTCCATTCCCAACGCATTGGTGCAGGATGAGGAAGCCTCTGTTTCCTACACTGTAAAAGGAACGAACGAGGTTGTAACCATGTCGTGCGCAAAGAAACAGACCGCAGCCAAAGGACTCTACGGTGTGCTGGCAAAGGACAACACCGAAGCAACGTTCGTAAATGTTGACGACGTAAAGAACGGTTTCTACGCAACCCGCTGCTTCATCCAACTTTCTTCCGGCAACGACAAAGTGCTTACGACCAACCACATTGCCGCAGGGGATGTTTCAGGCATCGAAAACCTCACGAACGAGGACGAGGTGGTGGATGTATATAACATCTCAGGCATCAAGGTCGCTTCTCAGGTTAAGGTTTCTGAAGTTAAGAAATTGCCAAAGGGTGTTTATGTCGTAAAGGAGCAGAAGATTCTCGTTCCATAAACAGAATTCACACATTATTTATATATAAGCACAGAACAAACAAAAAGAAATACTTTTGTATGAAAAGGATGAACAGCACATATTGGTGGTGGCGTAGCTTGGGATTGATAAAATCGTAAGTCAGTTGGCCATACCCCTATGCAACCCTTTTCAACAATCACATAGCATAGCATTCTGAAAGCCTGTCGTACTTACGATGGGCTTTCTTTTTATGCGGAAAGAAGCAGTCACGACAAAAAACAGAAAGAGCGTATAGACACGACAATTATATAATATCAAAAAAACAAAGAAAATGAAAACGTATCAAGTTGACGAAAACGGCTTTTACGGAATCTATGGCGGAGCATATATCCCAGAGATTCTCTACAAGACCGTTGAAGATCTGAAAAAAGCGTATTTACCAATCATTGAAAGCGAAGATTTCAAGAAAGAGTACCACGCATTGCTGAAGGATTATGTGGGTCGCCCCTCTCCGCTCTATTATGCCAAGCGGATGAGTGAGAGATATGGTTGCCAACTCTACTTGAAGCGAGAAGACCTGAACCACACAGGCGCACACAAAATCAACAATGCACTTGGACAAATCCTTTTAGCAAAGAAGTTAGGGAAAAAGCGTATCATTGCAGAGACGGGTGCTGGTCAGCACGGCGTTGCAACAGCCACGGCCTGTGCGCTGATGGACATGCCCTGCACGGTGTATCAGGGTGCGTTGGATGTGCAGCGGCAGCATGTCAATGTGGAACGCATGAAAATGCTGGGAGCAACCGTCGTTCCCGTAGAGTCGGGCAACAAGACATTGAAAGATGCCACCAACGAAGCCATCCGCGACTGGTGTTGCCACCCTGCCGACACCTTTTATATTATCGGCAGCACCGTAGGGCCTCATCCCTATCCCGACATGGTAGCACGTCTGCAAAGCGTCATTTCCGAGGAAATCAAATGGCAGCTCCAAGAGAAAATTGGCCGCGACTATCCGGACTATCTCATTGCTTGTGTGGGCGGTGGAAGCAATGCCGCAGGCACCATCTACCATTACATCGACGACGAGCGTGTGAAAATCGTTTTGGGCGAAGCCGGTGGACTGGGCATCGACAGCGGACAGACGGCTGCATCCATGCAGGTGGGCACCCTTGGAATTTTACACGGAAGCCGCATCAAACTGATGCAGACCGAAGATGGACAAATCATCGAGCCTTATTCCATTTCCGCAGGTCTTGACTATCCTGGCACCGGCCCCATCCACTGCAACCTTTACGAACAGGGACGCGCACAGGTTCTTCCGGCCAACGACGACGAAGCCCTTGCCGCCGCTTTCGAACTGACACGCATGGAAGGCATCATTCCGGCTTTGGAAAGTGCGCACGCCTTGGCCTTATTGCCCAAAATCAAAGACCAGTTCACCAAAGAAAGCATCGTCGTGCTGACGGTCAGCGGACGCGGTGACAAAGACCTGGACACTTATCTGAAACACATGTAAAAACGGCAACAAAAGCTATAACACCAAACACACCATGGCACCATTTAAATACCATACCGTCACAAAGAAAATCCTTGGTGACTTGAACACCCCCGTTAGCGTATATCTCAGAGTCCGGGATGCCTATCCTCAAAGCGCACTGATGGAAAGCTCTGACTATCACGACAACAAGAACTCTCGCTCGTTCATTTGCCTGCACCCCATCGCAAGCGTATCCGTAGAGCACAGCATCGGCATTGCCAAATACCCCGACGGGACACAGACCAGCACCCCCATTACGCCAAGCAACAACACAGCACAATGCATCAACGACTTTCTTCACCAGTTCCAAGTTGATGGAGCGCTGAGTCAATATTGTGGCATCTACGGCTACACCTCTTTCAATGCCGTTCGATATTTTGAGAATATCAACGTGAAAGACGAGACCCAGGAGAAGAACGACGCCCCAGACCTCCTGTACATCCTCTACAAGGTCTATATCATGTTCGACCACTTCAACAATGAGATCACCCTCATCGAATTGTTGGAAGACGGCGAAGAAGATGATTTGCAGCAGTTGGAACACGATGTCAACAACCGCCCTTACCAGACGTTCGATTTCCATCCCGTCGGCGAATTCTGGTCCACGCTCACCGACGACGAGCACAGGGAAAACATCCGTCGTGGCATCCAGCACTGTTTGCGTGGCGACGTTTTCCAGATTGTGCTTTCCCGTCGCTTCAAGCAGCGTTACGAAGGTGACGATTTCAAACTCTACCGTGCGCTCCGCAGCATCAATCCTTCCCCCTATCTTTTCTATATGGACTTCGGAGGCTTCCGCATTTTCGGTTCAAGCCCTGAGACTCATTGCCGCATTGAAAACGGGACGGCTTATATCGACCCCATAGCTGGAACCACCAAGCGTACAGGCGATGCCGAGCAAGACCGCAAAAATGCCCTTTACCTGCAAAGCGATCCCAAGGAGAACGCCGAGCACGTCATGTTGGTCGATTTGGCCCGCAACGACCTCAGCCGCAACTGCCACGACGTGAAAGTCGATTTTTACAAAGACATGCAGTTCTACAGCCATGTCATCCACCTCGTCAGCCGTGTAAGCGGCCAACTGAATGAAGACGCCGACCCCGTACAGGCATTCATCGACACCTTCCCCGCAGGCACACTCTCAGGCGCCCCCAAAGTCAAGGCCATGCAGCTCATCAGCCAATACGAGCCTCACAACCGGGGTGCATACGGCGGCTGCGTCGGCAGCATCAGTCTCAACGGCTACATCAACCAAGCCATCACCATCCGCACATTCATCAGCCGCAACAACGAACTATGGTTCCAGGCTGGCGGCGGCATCGTGGCCAAGAGCGACGTAGAATACGAATTGCAAGAGGTGAACAACAAACTTGGAGCCTTGCGAAAAGCCATTCTCATTGCCGAGTCACTTTAGTTCCCCTCTTTTATTCATTCAACAAAACGACTTAACAAAATGAAAATCGCAATTATAGACAACTACGACTCATTCACCTATAATCTGAGTCACTTGGTCAAGGAACTCGGCGCTGAAGTCACCGTCTATCGCAACGACCAATTCACCATGGAGCAACTCGTGGCTTTCGACAAAATCATTCTCTCCCCAGGGCCTGGCATTCCCAGCGAGGCAGGACTCCTGCTCAACGTCATTGAAGCATACGCAGGACGGAAGCCCATCCTCGGCGTTTGCCTGGGCCATCAAGCCATCGGGGAATTCTTCGGTGGGCAGCTCATCAACCTCAATGAAGTCTTCCACGGCGTAGCCACACCCGTCACCATCACGGCCTCCGACTATCTTTTCGACGGACTGCCCTCCCAAATAGAAGTTGGCCGCTACCATTCCTGGATTGTCGACGCCGGGCACCTTCCCTCATGCCTTGAAGTAACGAGCCTCTCAGACGAGGGACACATCATGTCTCTCCGCCACAAGGAATACGACATCCGTGGTCTCCAATATCACCCAGAGTCCGTCCTCACCCCACAAGGCAAGGCCATTCTCAAAAACTGGATTGACCACCAATAAGCTACTAAAGATTCATCAATAAACACGATAAAAAATGAAACACTATCTCACGAAACTCATCTCTGGCGAGACCCTTTCACAAGAAGAAACTCACCAAATCATGCTCAACATCACGAAGGAGCAATACAACGTACAGCAAATTGCCGCTCTCCTCATGGCCATTCAGTCCCGTGGAGCCACGGTCGCAGAACTCCTCGGCTTCCGTCAGGGACTGCTCGAAACAGGAAAGTCCATCGATTTTCACGACTATAACACCCTCGACATCGTCGGTACGGGCGGCGACGGAAAGAATTCCTTCAACATCTCCACCTGTTCCGCCTTTGTCGTTGCCGGAGCCGGCTACAAAGTCACCAAGCACGGCAATGTCGGTAGCACGTCCGTCAGTGGAGCCAGCAACGTGCTTGCAGCCCACGGCGTGAAGTTCACCGACCATTACGACACCCTCAAGCGCAGTCTTGACGAAGCCGGCATCTGCTACTTCCACGCTCCCCTCTTCGCCTACGGCATGAAGTTCGTAGGCCCCACCCGCAAAGCCCTGCAGATACCCACCTGCTTCAACCTGCTCGGCCCGCTCGTCAACCCCTGTCACCCCAAGAATTCTTTTCATGGTACGGCCACACAAGCCCAGCTCCGTCTTTACACCAATCTGCACCAGAAAATCGGGGACAACTACGGAGTCGTTACCAGCTACGACGGCTACGACGAAATCAGTCTGACCAGCGGATTCAAAATCTGCACCAATTTCTTCGAGAAGGTCTATACACCCAAGGAACTCGGTTTCAACTATGTGAAGCAGTCTGACATTTACGGCGGCGAGACCCCCGAGGAAGCCGTGAAAATTTTCGACTCCGTGCTCGACGGTACCTCCACCGAGAGCCAGAAAAACGTGGTCCTCGCCAACGCAGCCTGTGGCATCGCCATCATGGAGCCCAACCTCAGCATCGAGGAGTCCGTCCTCATTGCCCGCGAGTCTCTTGAAAGCGGGAAGGCATTGTCAACCTTCAAAAAATTCGTGGAAATCAATGGCTAAAGACATCTTGCAGGAAATCGTCGCCCATAAGCGCATCGAAGTGGCACAGCAAAAGGAACAGGTTTCACCCGCCACGCTCTATCAGCAGGTGGAGAAGCTCATGGCCGGGGGCACACAGCCCCACCGTTCCATGCGGCAGGCTCTTGCCGCTTCCTCCTCCGGCATCATCGCCGAGTTCAAGCGGAAAAGTCCCTCAAAGGGATGGATCAAAGCCGAGGGCCGTCCCGATGTCATCCCGACATCCTACGCACAAAACGGCGCAGCCGCACTGTCCATCCTTACCGACGAACACTACTTCGGCGGCTGTGCCGACTTCCTCCGCACCGCCCGCAGCATGGTCAACACCCCCATCCTGCGCAAAGACTTCATCATCGACGAATACCAGCTTTTCCAGGCCAAAGAAATGGGCGCAGACGCCGTCCTGCTGATTGCCGCCGACCTCAGTCTGCCCATCTGTCGCAGCCTGGCGCACACCGCCCATCAGCTGGAACTTGAAACCTTGCTCGAAATCCACAGCGAGGCAGAGTTGGAATACGTGGGAGACGACATCGACATGGTCGGAGTCAACAACCGCAACCTCGGAACCTTCCACACCGACGTGCAGAACTCCTTCCGCCTGGCCTCCCTCCTGCCCCAAGACTACCTCTTGGTCAGCGAAAGCGGCATCAGCAACCCCCAGACTGTCCGCGAGCTTCGTGAGGCGGGCTTCCGTGGCTTCCTCATCGGCGAAACCTTCATGCGTACCGACGACCCAGGCCAAGCCCTTGCAGAGTTCATTTCACTTCTCAACTCCTAATTTTTCAACTGCAATGATTATCAAAGTCTGTGGAATGCGCGAGCCCGACAACATCCGGGCGGTAGATGCCTTGGAAGGCGTAACCTGGATGGGCTTCATCTTCCATCCGCGCTCGCCCCGCTTCGTCAGTGAGGTGCCCGCCTATATGCCGCTGCATTGCAAGCGTGTGGGGGTATTCGTCAATGAGCCTCAGCAAGGCATCCTTGACCGTATGAAGTCCTTCGGCTTCGGCCTCATCCAACTGCATGGAAACGAGACACCCGAATACTGTCAGGAGCTACGTTCAAGCATTGGCAGCGAACTCAAAATCATCAAGATGATACCCATCACGACTACGTCCGACTTAGAGGCAGCCAAGCCATACGAAGGCATCGTTGACTTCTTCCTCTTTGAAACCCGCTGCTCCATCTATGGCGGCAGTGGAAGGTCGTTCGATTGGGAGATTTTGCAACAGTATCACGGCAACACCCCCTTTCTGCTCACGGGAGGCATCCAGCCGACTGACGCAGAAAAAATCAAGGCGTTCCACCACCCTCGGTTCGTGGGCATCGACCTCAACTCAGGCTTCGAGACGGCTCCGACTCTCAAGGCTCCCGCCGCACTCCGCACCTTCCTTACTCAACTTTCCCATTAAACTCATTAAATTCATCAGAGTCATTATGAAGAATAGAATCAATACCCTCTTCGCCACGAAACAGAAAGACATCCTTTCCATCTATTTCTGTGCCGGGCACCCCACCCTCGACAGCACCGTACCCACCATCAAGGCCCTTCAGCAAAAGGGCATCGACATGATAGAAATCGGCATTCCCTTCTCCGACCCCATGGCCGATGGCCCCGTCATTCAGGATGCAGCCACCAAGGCACTCCGCAACGGCATGACCCTCAAACGCCTCTTCGCCCAACTCAAGGACATACGCTCCGAAGTGCACATTCCCCTCATCTTCATGGGCTACCTCAACCCCATTATGCAGTTCGGCTTCGAAGCCTTCTGCCAGCAGTGTACACAGACAGGCATCGACGGCGTCATCATCCCCGACCTTCCCTTCAAGGACTACCTTGAAAGCTACAAGGCCGTCGCCGACCGTTACAACATCCGCATCATCATGCTCATCACGCCCGAGACCAGCGACGAGCGCATCCGCTTCATCGACGAAAACACCGACGGCTTCATCTACATGGTCAGTTCTGCTTCCACCACCGGGGCGCAAAGCCAGTTTGGCGACGACCGACAGGCCTACTTCAACCGCATCAACTCCATGCAACTCAAGCACCCCTGCATGATTGGCTTCGGCATCAGCAACCGCCAAACCCTACATGCCGCCCAACAGAATGCCGCCGGTGCCATCATCGGCAGCAAATTCGTCAGTCTCCTCGACCAGACGGGCGACGCAGCACAAGCTGCCGACCTGCTTTTTGAGGCTCTTTCTCACTAAAATTCATTCAGATACAACGCTGAACTCTTTCTGAGACGACGCAGTACTCTATTCGACTCCACGCAGAACTGTTTTCACGAGAACAGTTCTGCGTGACGATTGGAGGAGTTCGAGCGAAATGTGGAAAGCGTAGTTTTATTAGCCCGGACATGAAAAAACCGACCGTCCATCGTTGGATGATTGGCGATTTTGCCGTACCTTTGCAACAAGATTGTTTTTTAGCCCCAATGGGCAGGAGATTAAATACAAAACAGATGAAAACAACAGACACATCCCGAAGCAGATTCACCAGCGAGGGACACACGCTGAGACGCATGGGGCTGAGAGCCGCACTGACGGCGTTGCTACTCTGCCTCTTCCTCACCGACGGCTTTGCCCAGTCGGCCAAGAAACCTGCTGACAAACCGGCCACGAAGACCAACGTGACCACTACGAAGAAAAGCACGGCAACCCAACAAGGCAGCACGGCAACAACCAAGAAAAAAGGCACGACGACATCCGCAAGCAGCACGACGACACCCAAGAAATCCTTAACGGTCATCAAGAAAACGACGGTGCTGAAAACCGTGGCTCCAAAACCTCAGCCAAAGGCACAAGCCGAGACGTCGGCAGACTCCACACAGGCCAAGGAGACCGCAGCCCCTCAGACAGAACAGGAGACACCGGCCATCGTGCAGACCTCCACCTGTGGCTACCTGAGCAATCCGCCCCTGCCCTACATCCCCATTCAGCTGAACGTGCTGTTCATCGGCAACTCATTCTCCATTGACACCAGTACGGCCCTGCCGGAGATTTTCAATTCCATCGGCATTAGCAACGTACACGTCTATGTGCTCTACAAGGGCGGATGCTCCATGAAACAGCACTATGAGTACTACAAGAGCGGAGAGAACGTCTATGAACTCTGGCAGTACGACATACAGGGAGGCCGCAAGATTGAAACTGCCTGCAACATCCGGGACGTGATGCGGCGCGAGCCCTACGACGTCGTCGTGTTCCAGCAATATTCGTTCGACTCGGGCGACTACAGTTCATACGAGCCCTACCTATCGAAAATTATCCAAGCCTACAACATCACCAAGCTGTCGCCCCGCACCACGTTTGCCTTCAACCAGACGTGGGCCTACTCGTCGAAGCACAAGAACATCGGAAAGTATGGCACACCGGCACAGATGTACAAGAAGATTTGCGACTCGGTGAAGAAGATGAAAGCCATCAGCGGCATCGACGTGGTGATTCCCTGCGGCACCGCCGTGCAGAATGCACGCAACGTGGCTTCGCTCGTGACGGAAAACGAGTTCACCCGCGACAACCAGCACATCGACCTCTACATGGGGCGTTACCTGCTGGCCTGCACCTTCTTTGAGGCCATCATTGCCCCCTGCATGGGTCGGAACATCCGCAACGACATCACCATCTATGGCAAGCAGGGAAGCAGCAACATGGTGAACAGCCGGAACCGCCACATCCTGCAAAACTGCGCCCGCCTGGCCGTAGCCAACAACTTCGAGGTCAGCGAGTTTGTCAATGAAAGATAGTCGCCTCGGCCCCCAAGGGAAAGGAGATGAGAAATACAAATAAATAGATAAAGGCTTTACACTTAAACCTATGAAATCAAATCGCTTACTCACTTTGGCAGCGTTATGCCTCCTGTTCGTCACCACATTCGCCCAAAACGACTCCACCGCCTTCATGCGGAAGGTATGCAGCCTTGAGGGCGTGAGCCAGGTGCAGCGTCTGGACACCGATAAATTCCATGAGAAGTACGTGCTGAAATTCCGTCAGTTTGTCGATGGCGACAATGCAGACAAAGGCACGTTCGACGAACGCCTGTTCGTTGGTTTCAAAGGGTACGACCGTCCCACCGTACTGGTGACGGAGGGCTACTTCGCCCACTACGGGGAGCGGCAAAGCTATACCGAGGAGTTGTGTGAGCTTTTCGATGCAAACGTCATCCTGTGCGAATACCGCTACTTTGCCGAGTCGGTGCCACAGCCCACGAACTGGGACTACATGACGGTGGATAACTCGCTGCGTGACTACCATCGTGTGCGCCAGGCATTCGGAAAGGTCTTCACCGGGAAATGGATTTCCACGGGCATCAGCAAGGGCGGACAGACCACCATGTTCTACCGGGCCACCTACCCGGACGACGTGGACGTCAGCGTGAGCTACGTGGCTCCCCTGAACCGCAGTGTGGAAGACGGGCGGCACGAGAAGTTCCTGGCCAAGAAGGTAGGCACGAAGGAGGAACGGGCGGCCATCGTGAAAGCCCAGCAACATTTCATGCAAAAGAAACCCCAGCTGATGCCTTTGTTCAACGAGTATTGCAAAGAGAAAGGCTATAGCTTCAACCTGTCGAACGAGGACATTTTCGACTACTGCGTGTTGGAATATCCCTTTGCGCTGTGGCAATGGGGCACACCCGTGAGCACCATCCCTGCGGAGGACGACACGGACAAGGCCTGGTTTGACAATCTGACGGCGACCGCCGGCCCCGACTATTTCAGCCAGCCCAACGTATTCATGCCCTTCGACGTGCAGGCTGCACGTGAACTGGGCTATTACGGCTATTCACTGAAAGCCATCAAAAAGTGGGCTTCGGTGAAGGATACCAAAGGCTACCTGAAAACGCTGATGCTGCCCGACAGCCTGCGTCACTATGCCTTCGACCCCACCCTGTATAAACGCACGGTCAAGTTCCTGAAGGAAGAAGACCCACGACACATCTTTATATATGGGGAGATTGACCCCTGGTCGGCCAGCGGCGTTTGCACGTGGCTCAACTGCAAGAAGAAGAAGAACATGCGCATCTATGTGCAACCCCGTGGCAGCCACAAGGCCCGCATCGGCAACATGCCGGAGAACATGAAGCGGGAGATTGTTGACCGCATCGCGACGTGGCTGAAAGACTGACATGCCACGTTCGCAAGGGAACTGGCACGGATTTTGCTGAACGTAAGAAGAAGAAACGTAAAAAAGTAAAACTTTTCACCCCACAAGCCCTCCTCCCTGTACTGGGAGAAAATGTCCGAAGGACAGAGAGGGACTTCAATGAACATGAACAACTACTCAGATACATTCAACCAGATTTTGGCCTACTCAAAGGAGGAGGCACTGCGTCTGAACAACGACTACATCGGCCCTGAGCACCTGATGCTCGGCCTGTTGCGCGACGGTGAGAACCTTGCCGTGGAAACGCTGAAGCACAAGTTTCTCATCAACGTGTCCGAACTGAAAAAACAGATAGAGAAGCACATACAGGACCTGAGCAACAGCCTGTATTCCACCGACATTGCTTTCAACACCAAATCGACGGCCATCCTACGTCTCAGCATTCTGGAGTCGAGACTGACCAAAAGCAAGGAAAGCCTGCCGGAGCACCTGTTGCTGGCCATCATGAAACATAAGGACAATTTGGCAGCCAAGATTCTGGCCGACAACGAGGTAACCTACCAAGAACTGTTCGGCAGCATTGCCCAACCTGCGGCCCATCCCCGAAGCTCCAGTGTGGAGTTTGACGAGGAGGACGAGGAAGAACAGGCTCCGACGGGGGCCAAAGGCTCCTCTACCAGCCAAAAACGGAAAACGGAGAAGAAGGCCAACTCAGACCACCCGGCCATCGATAACTTCGGCTTCGACCTGACCAAGGCGGCGGCAGAGGGCAAACTCGACCCAGTCGTGGGTCGGGAAAAGGAGATAGAGCGACTGGCACAAATCCTGTCCCGACGCAAGAAGAACAACCCCGTGCTGATTGGTGAGCCAGGCGTGGGAAAAAGCGCCATCGTGGAGGGACTGGCCCTGAGAATCAGCGAACGGCGTGTGTCGCGCATCCTCTTCAACAAGAAAATCATCTCGCTCAACATGTCAACCGTCGTGGCCGGCACGAAATATCGCGGCCAGTTTGAGGAGCGCATGAAGAACATCATCAACGAGCTGAAGGCAAACCCGGACATCATCGTTTTCATCGACGAGATTCACACCATCGTGGGTGCTGGCAACCAGGCGGGACAAATGGATGCCGCCAACATGATGAAGCCAGCCTTGGCGCGTGGCGAGTTGCAGTGCATCGGTGCCACAACCCTGGACGAATACAGGAAGAACATCGAGAAGGACGGTGCCTTGGAACGCCGCTTTCAGAAGGTGGTGGTGGAACAGACCACGCCCGAAGAGACGCTGGAAATACTGCACAACATCAAAGACCGTTACGAGGAGCACCACAACGTCACCTACACCGACGAGGCACTGGAAGCCTGCGTGAAGCTGACGGAGCGATACGTCACCGACCGCAGTTTCCCGGACAAGGCCATCGACGCACTGGACGAGGTGGGTTCTCGCGTACATATCACGAATATCACCGTGCCCAAGGAAATCGAGGAGAAGGAAGAGGAAGTGGCTGTGGCCCAGCAAAATAAAGAGAATGCCGTGCGAAGCCAGAACTACGAGTTGGCCGCCAATTTCCGTGACAAGGTGCGCACCCTCAGCGAGGAGTTGCAGGAAATGAAACAAAAATGGGAATCCACGCTGGAGGACAATCGTATCAGCATCAGTGCTGACAAGGTGGCAGAGACGGTGTCAATGATGACAGGCATCCCCGTGCAACGCATGGCCGCCGCCGAGGGCATCCGCATGAAGAACATGCGTCAGGAGCTGAAATCAAAAATCATTGCACAGGACACGGCCATCGACAAACTGGTCAGTGCCATTCAGCGTAGCCGTGTCGGCCTGAAAGACCCAGCACGTCCCATCGGCGTGTTCATGTTCCTCGGCCCCACGGGTGTCGGCAAAACCTATTTGGCCAAGAAACTGGCAGAACACATGTTCGGTACCGCCGATTCCCTCATCCGCATCGACATGAGCGAATACATGGAAAAGTTCACCGTCAGCCGCCTCGTAGGTGCGCCTCCGGGCTATGTAGGCTACGAGGAAGGCGGAATGCTCACCGAGAAAGTGCGCCGCAAGCCCTACTCCATCGTTCTTCTGGACGAGATTGAGAAGGCCCATGCCGACGTGTTCAACATCCTGCTGCAAGTGATGGACGACGGACGACTGACCGACAGCAACGGACGGACGGTGGATTTCCGTAACACGGTGATTATCATGACCAGCAACGTGGGTACCCGACAACTGAAGGAGTTTGGTCGGGGCGTAGGTTTCTCGGCCATGGCCGGAAAGGACGACAAGGAGGTGAGCCGCAGCGTCATTCAGAAAGCTCTCAACAAGCAGTTCTCGCCTGAGTTCCTGAACCGTATCGACGAGATTATCACCTTCGACCAGTTGGAGCTTGACAGCATCATCCAGATTATCGACATTGAGTTGCAGGGACTCTACCAGCGCATTGAGCAGTTGGGCTATCATCTCCACATCACGCCAGAAGCCAAACGTTGGATTGCCGAACAGGGCTACGACAAGCAGTTTGGTGCACGTCCCCTGCGCCGTGCCATCCAACAACATCTGGAAGACGGCATCAGCGAAATGATTGTGGAAGAGGAAATCGCATCCGGCGGCACCATCTTGGCCGACCTGAAAGAAGACAAGGTGGTGATTAGTATAGGATAAATGAAAATGCCTAAGATATAGGCAAATAGACAACAAAACAGATAGAAAAGAAGCATCTGTTTGAAGTAAAAGCGAGGCAGAGGGTGTGTCAAAAAAATTGGCACACCCTCAATCGTAGCATCAGTAAAGAGAACGCCGCGAAAGGGCAATGCGCAGCTTTTTTAGTGGAGCGTAGCGCAACGGTATTTTTGCCTCTGAGGATGTCTGCGCTTCGTGTAGCGAACCCATTGGTGAGTCGGTCGCTGTACGAGAGCTTGCTCTCAAGCACAAACGAGCGAGGCAACAATGAGGGCCATAGGCCGCAGACAGAAGCAGAGGGGTTCTCAAGGTTTTTGTTAAACCCAAATCGGTCATTAGAAAATAGTCTTGTCTATTTTTCTAATGACCGCCATTAGAAATCGCTGATTGTATCAGGTTTGCTGT
>CAJONZ010000087.1 GCA_905236065.1 uncultured Bacteroidaceae bacterium
TCATGATTAAAATCGGATTGGTGCCGCAGACATCGAGGATGCTCAATGCCAACCGCTCGGCGATGCCCGTCTTCTGGATGGCCAGACCGAGGACGACGCTGGCGGCGAAGACGATGAGGATGTCCCAGTTGATGGATTTCATGGCTTGGTCGGGCGAGCAGCAGCGGAACGCGAGCATGGCGGCAGCGGCAATCAGGGCACACTGCAGCAGCGGCATGATGCCGAGCGCCGACACGACTACCATCGCTATCATGATGAGCGACGAGATGAGTGTACCGTGTCCCACGTTGATGACCTCGTCGCCGAGAATCAGTCCGTGGGTCTTGGCCAGTTCCACGACGGCCTTGGTCTGTCCCGCGTAGGTCAGGTGGTCGCCGCCCATCAGAAATTCATTCTCGCTGACAGGCACGGGTGCATCGTCGAAATGGCGCCATTTCAACAGGCGGCAGCCCTCCACGTTGAACATGCCGGCCTTGCCTATCGTCTTGGCAATAAACTTATGGGTTGAGGGTACAATCAACTCCACGGTGTAGTCCGTCGTCTCTTCTGTCGTGTCTTCGGGAGCCTTGCGGTCGGGCAGCAGGCGGCGCATGGCGATGACCGAGAGCACACCGACGGCGAGGCAGAACAGGCCGGGGATGGTTGTGGCCAGAATGTTCATCGTCACGCCCGTCTTGTCAGTATAGAGTCCGCTGATAATCATGTTTGGCGGGGTTCCGATGAGGGTGCAGACACCGCCCATGCCTGAGGCGTAGCTCAGGGGAATGAGCAGTTTCGAGGGTGACACGCCAAGTTTCTTCGACCACATCTTGACAATGTTCACGAAGAGAGCTACGACGGTGGTGTTGCTGAGGAACGAACTGAGCACGGCTACAGGCAGCATCAAGCGTGTGACCGCCTTCGAGTACGAGCTGGGTGTGCCGAGCAGGTTTTTCACAATCCACTGCAGTACACCCGTGTACATCAATCCGGCAACGACCACGAACAACACGCCAATGACCACCACCGACGTGCTACTGAAGCCCGAAAAAGCCTCCTTGGCATCGAGCACACCCGTCACGCACAGGATGCTGATGGCACCAAGGAACACCAGGTCGGTGCGCAACTTGGTCGTCAGCAGCACCGTGAACATACCCAGCACCGTGACGATGGTAATCCAGGCATCCATGCTAAAGCCTAAGAACATAAATGAGTCCATTTCCTTACTTTACTTGATTTCCTTTCTTGTATTTATTTGAACTCGAAGATGTTGTTGAATCCTGTGATGGCGAAGACGCCACGGACATCTTCGTTGATGTTACTGATATAGACGTGCCCACCCTTTTCTTCGGCATTCTGTAGGATGCCAAGGAAGATGCGCAGACCGGCAGAAGAAATGTACTCCAGACCTGTGCAGTCGATGATGATGTCTTTCCCCTCCACGTCGTTCAGGGGACTCATTGCTTTTTCGGTTTCGGGGGCTGCTGCTGTGTCGAGACTGCCCTCCAGAATGGCAACCATGTTGCAGTCTTGCTCTTGAATAGTTGTTTTCATTGTTGCTTATTATTAATATATTGTATAGCCATCATCGTCAGGTCGTCACTCTGCTCGGCATCGCCCACGAACTGTCGGACGGCATCGGTCATCTGCTCGATGAGCTGCTTGGGTTCCTGCTTCCCTTGGGAGAGGGCTTGGGATGCCACCTCGTTCACACGTTTCATCTGGAACTGGGCTTTGGTGGCATCCATGGCCTCGGACAGTCCGTCGGTGAAGAGTAGGATGGTGGTGCCGGTAAAGATTTGCACCTCCTGCAACGAGTATTTCCATTTGGGCCTGAAGCCTATGGGGATGTTCGCATCACAGGGCAGTTCGCTGACATCTGGGCCGACCAGCAGCGGAGCGTCGTGACCGGCATTGCTGTAGTGCAGACGGCCCGTAGGCAGGTCGAGCACACCGAC
The DNA here is from genome assembly GCA_905236065.1 of uncultured Bacteroidaceae bacterium. Taxonomy (GTDB): domain Bacteria; phylum Bacteroidota; class Bacteroidia; order Bacteroidales; family Bacteroidaceae; genus Minthosoma. Next base: position 1,938 of record CAJONZ010000087.1, read on the forward strand.
GAAGAGCGTGACGAACATGTGGTTCTTGTTCATGTCGGCGATGGTCTGGTTCATGACGGTCACGATGCGGTCGGGCTGCGACTCATGGGCCGACACCGTGCGGAAAGCAGAACGGGTGACTGCCATGAAGAGCGAGGCGGGTACCCCCTTGCCCGAGACGTCGCCGATGCAAAAGAAAAGCTTTTCGTCACGGAAATAGAAGTCGAACAGGTCGCCGCCCACCTCCTTGGCGGGGGTCAGTGAGGCATAGAGCTGCACGTCGTCACGCTCGGCCTTCGTGGGGAATTTATCGGGCAGCATACCCATCTGTATGCTGTTGGCAATGCGGAGGTCGCTCTCTATCGATGCCTTCTGGGCCGTGGTATCCTTCAGTTCCTCAATGTATTTTACGAGCGACTGCTGCATGTTGCCGAACGAGTGGCTCAATTGGCCTATCTCATCAATACGCTGAAGGTCGGGCAGTTCGGCATCCAATTTTCCAGAGGCGATGACTTCTGCCTCCTCGGCCAAATGCTGCAGGGGGGTCAGTTCGCGGGTAATGATGCGGATAAAGGTATAGAGCATCAGCAGCAGACCGAAGGCAACGATGCTGATGACGATGCGGCGCAAGTGGTCAAAACCGCTGAAAATGTCGCTTTCGGGGCAGACGATGGCCATTGAACAGCCCGAATTGCCGAGGGGCTTGTAGAACACGTAGCAGTCCTCTTGGCCCATCTTCATCTGCTTCATGCCCTCCTCGCCGTGCTGCATGGCATGGCCCAGGGCGATGATTGCCGTGTCGGGATGCTCCAAGGTCTGGGTGAAGATGGTCTGGCGGGTAATCTTGGCCGTGTCTGGATGCACGAAGAATGTACCTCCACGGCCTACCATGATACTGTAAGAGTGGGGATAGGGTTTGATGGCAGAGATGGTCTGCGAAAGCCAAGTGATGGAGAGGCTGGTGTTGATGACACCAATCATCTTTCCCTGCTTATCCTTGATGGCCTGGCAATAGCTGGTCACCATCTCATTCGTGTTGGTGGCTACGTCATAATCAAAATAGGGTTCCGTCCAGCAAGGATGCCCCAACAACGAGGGCATGAGATACCAGTCCATGTAGAAGTACTGGTAGTTGTCGCTACCTCCCTGTATGGTGCGGATGCTGTCGCCGACATACTTGGTGTAGGCAGAGAAGTAGCGGCCCTTATCCTTGAAATAGTAGGGCTCAAAGGCAATGGAACAATTGTAGAAGTCGGGATTATTCTGCAACATGCCCTGGCTATAGACAAACATCGAGTCGGCCTTGTCGGGATGGCGCTCAACGAGCCATTTGGTCATGTTTGAGGCTACTTCCACGCGGTTCAGGATGCCCTCAATCCGCAGCGAGGTCTTGTCCAGAATTTGCGTGGCGTGGTTGAAGGCTTCCTTGCACACGGCCTCGCGGGCCTGGATGAACAGGAAACCGAGGGCCACATGGAAGATGATGGCTGCAAAAAAGACCACCCACAGGCTGACCCTGACAGACAACTTCCGGCGGATATATTCTATGATTTTCTTCATGTCTTTTTCACCTATCACTGACGAGTTCCTCGTACTTTACTTCGCGGCTCAACATCTGGTTCTCCACCATCAGGCGGCTGGCCAGCCGCACCATGTCGGGGCGAAGGCGGAACTCGCGCTTCTTCGATTCTCGATCCACTTGCAGGCGTAGCACCTCCAGGAGCATCAGCCGCTGCATCACGCGGTTAGTCGCAATGCGGTTGCGCTCTACGTACTCCATCACGATGTCAAGCGTCTCGTCGGGATGCTGGACGGCCCACTCCCAGCCCTTCCGGCAGGCTTGGGCAAACTTCTTGGCCTGGTCGCGGTGATTCTCGTAGTAGTCACGGGGCATATAGACACCGTCCTCCTGCACGTTATAGCCGTGCTCGCGGAACCGATAGACGTTCTTCTCGGTCAGCACGATGCCCGCCTGCACCAGCTGGTAGAACTCGTTGTAACTCATGGCTAACGTGGCATCCAATGCGCCGGCCACGAAGAGGTTGGTGTTCTGGGCGAAGCGAACCCACTGGTAGTCCAGGTGCTCCTTGTTGCTCATGCAGATGGCCAACTGCCCGAATCCCACACTCCAGATGCCCACTTTGTCTCCCTTCTGTGTCAGCGGGTCCTTGCCTCGTGCCGACACGATGACCATTGCGTTATTCATGGAGGTCTGCAGGATGTTGACCAGGGGTATGCCGTTGTCCACAATCTCCATTGCCTGGCAAAGTTGCAGGGTCGTAGCCTGGCACTGGTTGTTGCGCAGGCGGCTCATGGCCGACTGGGTGGCCGTCGGGTGTTCAATCTTCACCTTCACGCCCGCCTCGCGGAAGAAGCCCTTCACCTCTGCCACATAATAGCCGGCAAACTGCGCCTGCGCCGTCCATTGGGGAGTAAACACGAGGGTGTCCGACGTATCGTCACCCATCCCCGCATCTCGTCCGCCTACCTGTTGCCTTTCCTGTGCCGCCGTGGTCTGTATCATGCAGCAACACAGGAGGATTGCAGTGAATATATATAGGATTCTTTTATACATTTCTATATCTATGCTTTCGTCTTCCTTGCATTGACGTTGCAAAGGTAGCAAATTCTCTCCGAAAAATTTGTAATGATTATCTGCAAAATTCAAAAACAGTGCCATTGTCGTCGGAAAAGTCATGAACATTTAGCACGATTCGGCAGCGGAGCGCTCCCCATGCTTTGCTGAAAATCTTCTGAACCTTCGCTGGATTTTTCATCACGCTTCGGTGTAAAAGATTATTCTCGTCGCCATACTTAATATTCTCGTCGGGAATATTAAGTATGGCGACGATATATTTTTTATTCCCGACGAGAATATTTTTGTACACTTCGGCGTGGAAAGATTTTTAGCCCAATTTTGTTTTGTGGAACGTGCTGGATAAGGATTTTTTATATACCTTTGCAACAGATAAGCAAATCTAAACACAAGACAAAGACGTGAAAAAAGCAATCATCCTCACCTCCCTGCTGATGCTGACAACCAGCGCAATGGCCCTCAAACCTTGGAAGAAAGGGGCTTTTGAGACAGGCCGCTACCGTAACCTCTTCGTCGAAATGGGCTATGCACCTTCCGATGTCGATGCCAAGCTTCGGGAAGTGTTCAACGACGTGTTCCATGGCCCCAACAAAGTCTATTTTGAGGTGGGCGACACGATGGGATACATCTCAGACATCAAAAACCACGATGCCCGCACGGAGGGCATGTCGTATGGCATGATGATAGCCGTGCAGTTCGGCGAGAAAGACATCTTCGACCGCCTGTGGCGTTGGAGCAAGCACTATATGCAGCACAAGGACGGGTCGCAACGGGGCTACTTTGCCTGGAGTTGCAAGACCGACGGCACCCACAATGCCGAGGGGGCTGCCAGCGACGGTGAGCTATATTATATCACGGCCTTGCTCTTCGCCTCGAATCGCTGGGGCAACGATACGGGCATCAACTACAAGGCCGAGGCGCAATACATCCTCGACTGCATACAGCCGAGAACCGTGGAGGCACCCAGCCCTGCAACCATGTACCTCATTGATCCAGAGACGCAGCTCATCACCTTCACGCCCGACGGATTCGGCCAGCGTTTCACCGACCCCAGCTACCACATTCCCGCCTTCTACGAAGTGTGGGCACGCTGGGCCGACGACGGACGCAGCGACTACTGGTGGCAGTGTGCCGTGAAGAGCCGTGAGTTTCTTCATAAGTGTATCAACAGGAAGACGGGCCTGAATCCCGATATGTGCAACTACGACGGCACCGAGCTTCAGTTCCCACAGCGTCCGGGCATGCCGCAACGCCCACGCCGCAACGGAGGCAGTAACTTTCGTTACGACTCCTGGCGTGTGCCCATGAATATTGCGCTTGACTATGAGTGGAGCTGTGCCGACGGAAAATGGCAGCGACGCTATGGCGAGACCCTGCAGGACTTCTTCTATGCGCAGGGACTCGACACGTTCGTTGACCAATACCGCGTGGATGGCACCCTGCCCGAAGGAGACGAAATCCTTCAGGCGGGTGGGTTCCGCAAACTGCGCCACAGCATCGGACTGGTGGCCACGACCGCAGCGGCCTCCCTGATGTGTGGCCACAAAAAGAGTAGGGAGTTTGTCGATGCTCTCTGGAATGCCCGGCACGAGCCTTTCGACGATGGTTACTTCGATGCCTACTACGACGGCTTGCTCCGCCTCTTTGCCTTCATGCACCTCAGCGGAAACTACCGGATTATTTTGCCTCGCCAATAACGACGTTCGTCGAGCCTCTCACCTCAGCCTGGTTGCCACCACCGTAGATGTTGCCGCGGATGTCGGCACCCTTCACCGGCACGTTTGTGCGTGGCTGAGTGTCAGTAGCGTCCCTGTCTTTGGTCACAAAGTCAATCGTGCCTTGAGTTGCCACGTTGACATGTGTGGAGCCAATGACCTTGGCAGCATTGCCGCCACCAAACACTTTGTCGATGGCACCTATCATACCCTTGGCATGAGCCGGCAAGACAACCTCGTGGTCACCGACTGTAATCGTTTTACCCTTAAAGCCTGTCTCGTCATAATCGGAGTTGTTCTCACCAGTGGTGGCGAACTTGCCCACAACCTCGTTGATGTTCACCGACGGATTGCCCACCATCGTAGCACCGCTACCATAGCCACCGCCATAGATTGTACCGATGCTGGTAAACGACTTGACATTGACTTGGGGGTCGTCATAAGGAGTCTCGGGACCTGTGCCACTGTCGTCAGCAGACTCACGTGGCCTCCAGACCTTCTTTTCATTTTCCATCACTTCTTTGTAGCCATAGACAGAGTAACCAGCCTGATTGCCGCCACCATAGAGCTCGCCAATAACGATAGGCCGACAACCTGTTTCTTCGACATTTACGGTGATGGCACCACGTATGGTTCCGCTCAAGTTATTGCCTCCGAATACACGCTTGAACGTGCCGTTGGTGATGTTCAGCGTTACGTTGTCATTGATGTCTGCATCCTCTGCACCGCCATAGACGGCTTGCAGACCAGGAATACATGCCATCAGCAACTGAGCCTCCGCATCCATAGATGCACTCTTGCCACCACCGTATGCCTCGTCGATGCAGAAATCACATAAGCCCATATCGTCAAGCAGCGTTACAGCCGTCTCGCGCACATTACCCTTTGTGTTGGAGCCGCCAAAGACACGGTGAATCTTACCGGCATAGATATTTATTGAAGCCCTGCCAGAACCATAGACGTATGGCGAATTTTCTGCCTGTCTCTCTTCTTTGGTGTCAGCATCCGTGTTATCAACCCATTTATTCAGCTCCGAATTATACGTAGAATAGTTCTTGTAACCGACATTGGCACCAGGATTGGCCATCGTGACATTATTGATGGTGATATCATCCAATCCATTACCACCGCCAAAGAGCTCCTCAATCTCGTATGTGCCGTTGACGGTGACGTTGGTAGCAGGCACAGAAGCCGCATTACCACCACCATATACCTGACGGATGCTGGTCATGTCACAGCCGTCGATGATGACGCGAGCCTGAACAGTATCAACTACGGATTTCACATCAGGCATAAAGGCTGACAAATCGCCGCCGCCATAGACTGCTGACATGTGGTAGGTATGGTCTGCCTTGTTGTCACTGTCCAACTTGTCGCTTGCTGTTCCTTCATGGCCTTCATACCCTACCGTCTTATAGATGTGAACGGTAACCGCATGTTGCGGGCTGCCGTTGAGATTGTTGCAACCAAAGATATTACCTTTCACCACACAGTTGTCAGGCCACGTCACAGTTCCACCTTCGCCTGTCACCTTCTTACCATTCAGTTCCACCAGCACATCGCCATAGACCTTGGCTTCCACTGCTGAAAGTGGCTCGACAGCCGGTTGGTAGCCTTCCTGTCCCTCTGTCCCGACGGCATCCTTGCCCGCCCGTGCCTGGCGACCCAGTCCGCCACCATAGACATTATGGCTGATAGTGCCTCCGTGCAGATTCACCGTCGTGTTAAAGGTCTTGGCAGAGGCGTCGTCAGTCACATCGGTATTGGTGTTGGCCAGTGCGCCGCCGCCATAGATGTCGATTCCTACGGTGCCACCGAGCATGTTGACCTCAACCTTTTCTTTGACGATACCGGCCTCGCCGCCGCCATAGACGCTGCCCCAGACAGTGGCTCCAGGATTGATGTTGACCAGGGTCTGCCGGGCATGGGCAACGGTCTCGGTGTCGTCGAGGTTGCCCTTGGGGCCGCCATAGACATTGCCGTAACTGCCGCCGTCGGTACCAACCTGTCCGCCATTGATGTTAATCGTGGTCTTGCCCGCATCCACAACGCTAAGGCTTCCTCCCATGGAACCCATGGAGCCGCCACCATAGATGTTTCGCAGTATGTGGCCGCCATTGATGGTGACCTCGGAGGTGCCACGCACAAGCCCCGCCGTGGGGTTGTGATGTTTCGTCGGATCTTCACCAACGGTATAGGTGTCGGTACCACAACCGGCACCATAGATGTTGCCGCAGTCGTAGTTGCCCGTTGCACTGGCATTACCGAGGGTTCCTCCATAGACCTTAACCTGCGAATTTTGCAGGTTATGACCATTCTCTCCACCTCCAAAGACGGAACCCAAGATTCTTACCGAAGCACTGGTGTTCTCTTCTTCGCTATCTCCATTCTTACCAATCTCGACCAAGGTGTTTTTAACCCATGCCACACGGTCGAGGTTCGGTGTAGTGTTAGGATTGCCTTCTCCGCCACGTGAAGCACCGCTCACCATACCGTTGTCGTGGCCGTTGATACCAATCAGACCACCTATAATCTTCACGGTAGCCGTACCGGTGTTGGCATCAGCCATTTCTGTCGGCATCGAATAGGCATCATAGGTGAAGGTACCCACAGAACCCAGGGCACCGCCGCCATAGATGTTATGATAGATTTTAGTCGTTTCGGTTGTGCCGCTAATCGTGACATCGGCATTGCCCGTGACCAGACCCGCCTTGACATCATCAAGACTGCCCTTACCGCCACCAAAGACGTTGCCCATGCGGTAGCCGCCAAACTTTGTGTACCCGCCTTCTTTCAGTTCGTTCTTGCCTATCTCTCCAGCACTGACCGTAACCTGTGTGCTGCCATCTACCCAAGCCAGTTCACCACCGCCATAGACGCTGGCCCATACATGGCCTGTAGTAGATTCGCCACTCTTCATTTCAACCAGAGTGCCGCCCTTCACACGACCGGCCCATTCTTTCACGCCGACTGCGTTCGCTTCCTCAACAGTAGGATAGGTTTCTGCCACATTGGCATCACTACCATATCCGCCTCCGAAGACACTGCCGAAGGTATATTGCGTAGCACCTGTACCAACCTCAGTACCGATGGTTCCGCCTGTGACGGTGATTTTCGTTCCGTTCATCACAGCGCCTAACTCACCTCCGCCATAGACATTACTCTTAATGGTGCCGCCACTGATAGTAACCTCTGTCTGCTTGGCCTTGCCAAGGTCAGCGCAATGATTGAGCACTGTCGATCCATCCAGCGCATAGAGACGTCCCATAGCTCCGGCAAACACGTTGCCGCCCTTGGTATGCATCAGACGGTTCTTGTCAGTATCACTCGTACCGAACTCAGTATTTGGAATATGATTATCAGTCTTCCACGTATTCCAATCAGTTGCAACCCAGCTGTCAGTGTTTTCAGGAATGATATATTCATGGCTGTTACCGATGGTGCCGCCGCTAACGTTAATGGTTATATGGCCGTGAGTCACACCCGTTGCATCAACAGGTGTACCAAAGTTACTGTCAGATGTATCCCAGTTTTGATAATCCTGATTTTTTTCATCAGGAATCAGCTTGCCATAATTTGTATGATTTGCAGGAACAAGATAAGTTCCTACTGAACCTAAACGTCCACCGCCATATATACTTCCCAACATGGTACCACCGCTGATGGTAACAGCTACATTTCCCTGAACGACACCAGCTGTCAGGGCATCACCACCGAAACCACGACCACCACCGAACACATTACCATCGACATACGAAGTACCCCATGTTCCGATATGACCACCGCTAACCGCCACATTCACATTTCCAAGTACGTGACCGTCCTCACCGCCGCCGAAGACGGAACCAAAGATAGTTCCACCAGAGATGTTGACATCCGCAGCCCCAACATTGGTGAAGGTATTAAAGTGGATACGCTGGTCACCCTTGCCGGCTCCAAAGAGGTAGCAGGTCACGGGATGCCCAGCAATCTGAGTCAAAGTACGCGGCACACCAAGCGTACCTCCTGTCATCTTTATATAACAAGTACCGTTCACGTCAGTCAATTCATTTCCGCCATAGACAGAAGTCAGGATATGCCCTCCGGTAATCGTCACATGGGTATCACCTTCTACCAGTCCGGAAGACCTTAGCCATTCGTGCACATTCTCTCCTGTATAAGCGAAATATCCAGAACCGCCACCAAACACATTACCATAGAACGTATGACCATCGTAACCTGTTGTTGAGGCTGCTCCCATTGTCGTCGCATCATAATTAGCATCATCGGCATGCATATCATACGGCAGTGCATCATGAGGAGAAGTAGGATCGTACGTCCAGCTATTACACTCCGGCATGGCTTGTGCGGCAGCAGAAATACCGCTTGCAGAACCCGTAGTAACAGCAGTTACAGCATCAGTCCATTGTGCTTCAGAATATGCTTTCGTTTGTCCGCTACCTAAGCCTATCTGTCCACCATATATCCTTACATCAGTATTATTACCCACACGGCCTGCCTCACTACCGCCATACACACCACCACAGATAAGAGGTGCCTTGGTGATATGATTTATGGAGTCGTTTGCTGTTGCATAACCTTCCTCATAAGTATTCTTGATGATTACCCGTGTGTCATGGACGTAGGTCTTGAAATCGACATCCACATCAACGTTCGGGTCAGCTGTCTCACCTCGACCTGCACCAAACACATAGCCGTAGTCATCAGGCATTACCATTCCTAATGGACCTACCTGACCACCACTCATGGTAACCACACATCTTCCGGTATTAGCCGTCCATGAGTCTGGCTTACCCATACAATCGCCAGCATGAGTATGACCTGAATCTGTTTTAGACTTTCTGGTGAATGTACCCACATTACCCAGCTTACCACCACCATATATACGGTTTCTTACATAGCCGCCAGCCATGTTGACTGCGGTATTTCCCTTCACATCGGCATTGTTACCGCCGCCAAATACCATACCAGTGATATAGGCTCCCTTTGCAGCCACCTCGTACATACCCTTGTGGGGGTCGTCATCGTCTGTAATCTCCGTATAATTACCAACTCCCAAATAGGTGGGTTCTGTAGTGAAATAGGCTTTTTCTGCAGTACCGATGTTGACCGTAGTATTACCTTCGGTATTAGCCTCATCACCACCACCGAAGACATTACCGATAATACCTAAATGGTTGGCATTAGCATATTCTGAGGTTTGAAGTCCCAACTCCGTCATCATGGCAGGAACGCCTATGGTTTCATTATCGCCATACAAACCCTTAACCATATTGATGTTCACCGTCGGATTAGCATACATCACACCACCTTCTCCCAAACCACCACCGAAGACATTACCGATATAGGTACAAGAGATGATGTTCAATTCGGGCTGAGCGTATGGGAATGTGTGGGTCGCGTCTGTTGCGGGATTGGCCACAGCAGGATTTGAGTCATCGGCTGATGTTCTCGGCTTCAGAATCTTCTTGCCAGTTTCTGGATGAACCTCATCACTTTCGTAATAGCCGAAGATGGAGTAGGCGGCCTCGTTACTACCCAGATAGAGATTGTCAATCTTGATGGGCTGACAACCCGTTTCCTCCACGTTCACCGTAATCTTACCCTTGATGGCACCGCCCAGGTTGTTACCACCAAATACCTTGCCGAAGTGGCCGTTGGTGATGTTCAGCGTGATGTTACCATTCACGTTGGCCTCGTCGGCACCAGCAAACAGCAAATCAACTTTTTTATTTGGTTGACAGCCCAAGGTTATGTTTACATCGCCATCGATGTCCGCATACTTGCCGGCACCCACAACCTTCGTCACCTCCAGTTCGCAATACTTAGGGTCTTCAGGGTCTTTAGGATCACTCGTCTGGTTGATGGAACCCTTGATGACACCCTTCTGGTTGCTGCCACCATAAACTTCGTGAATCAGTCCACCACACAACCACGTGTTTGCATTACCCGTACCATAGGTCGTAGTGCCGTGGTCGAGCGTACCCACATCGGCACCCGGATTTTCTCCGTAGCTCGTAGCATCCTTACCATTACCACCACCGAAGACGTTGTATATCTCGTAGGTTCCATAAATCTCAATGTTTGTCTCTGGCACAGCGGCTGCATTGCCACCGCCGTAAACAGTGTTGATGCTGGTGCGGTCACAACCGTCGATGATGACCAGGGTCTTAGAACCTGTACTTCCGTCGTATGGAGTTTCGGGCACATAAGCCGCCTCGTTGCCACCACCATAGACTGCCGTGACATCATAGCGTCCTTCTACCTTAGCATTCTCCACAAGTGGTTCTGCAGTATTTGCTATCTGTGTAGCCGCAGCGTTCTGCGTAGCATATACATGCACCATTACATCGCCCTTGGGCGTTCCGTTGATGTTATTACAACCGAATACCCTTCCAACAACACAACCACTTGCATTAGGTGTTGGCGTACCGGTTGTTTCAGGTTTATGGGTTGTGCCGTTTATATTAGTCGTACCGTTCAAGTCTACCAACACATCACCCCAGACGTATGCAGGTTTTCCTGTTGGATTCAACTCTGTACCAGCTTCGCCCAAGGCACCGCCAAAAATCTCTTCCACGACACGTCCGCCAGTTGCACGGACGGTTGTCGTTGCACTTGCAGAAGTTTTTCCAGCAGCCCAGCCTCCAGCACCTTCATTTGCAGAAGCGTCCCAGTTGCTTGTCTGAGTATCAGCCAACGCACCACCGCCATAGACGTCTTTCAAAATCAGACCACCCGTCATGTTTACGGCTACACTCTCCTTGACTGTACCTGACTCACCACCGCCAAAGACTGAGCCCGTGATAAGCTGTACCGTCTTTTCTCCATTATCTGCAGTAGGTGTTGTTGCGTAACTGATGTTAACCTCTGTCTCTCTGACGTTAGCAAGACCAGAAGCGGCAATACTAATTCCATACTCACCACGAGCGGCACCAAATACATGTCCATTTCCGTCACCATCATAGCCGATACGACCACCAGTGATGTTCACAGTTGTCTTACCACTATTTGCAACAGCGTCAGTACCTACAGAACCCATGGCACCAGCACCGTAGACATTATGAACCACATAACCACCACTGACAGTCACGGTTGTATTTCCATAGACAACACCAGCCAATGGGTTGTAAGAGTCACCCTCGCCATCTGTAGCAGAATGACCTTCAGGTATCGCACCTGTATAATATTTATCCGTACCGCAACCGGCACCATATACATTACCGCGATAAGGATATGCTGCGCCACCATCTGAATCTTCCGCGTTGTCTATACCAATCTTACCGCTGTAAATGTAAACTTCGGCATCGTTGAAGACATGTCCGTTTTCACCACCACCATATACAGAGCCTTTAATGGTTGGAGTTGTAAAATCAGTGCCGGAGCCTGATGTTCCAATCTTTACTTCAGTATCATATACCCAAGCCAGCTTATCATGAACAGATTCTGGAGCACCCACGTCACCACGAGACGAACCGAATACCATTCCGTTATTCTTACCCGTTGTTCCGATAGTACCGCCGGTAATGGTGACAGAACAAGCACCCGTATTTTCGGTTGCTAAGGCAGTAGGCATCCCCGAGGCATCATAGGTAAACATACCCACTGAACCATACGCGCCTCCACCATACACATTATGCAGGATGGTTCCGTTACTTATATTAATATTTGTATTGCCCTTGACCAGACCGGCAGCAACATATTTCTGAGCGGCACCATTATGTTCAGCGTCACCCTTACCGCCACCATAGACGTTACCGAAATATGCACCACCATTTCCAGCTGTTCCGATGGTACCACCGGTAACCTTCACGTCTGTATCATCTTGTACATAACCGCTCTCGCTACCGCCAAAGACTGAGCCTTTGATTACAGCACTTCCGCCGATGGTTACATCGGTTCCGGTAACCAGGGCAAGTGATTGCAGGAACTCTAAATATTTGTCCTCTGTGGTAAAATATTCCCAGACATAGGCGTGGTTATCTTCATAATAATTCCAAGTAGTTCCTGGTTCACCCGTATGCTTCGAGCTATTATAGTCAACCATACGCTTAGACCAGGTCGTACTAGCGCCTGAGTTGTAAACATAATTAGGTACTACTCCCTTACCGGCACCAAACACGTGGCCTACAGACTGTATTGCTCCTTCATCCGGTCCGATTAAAGCACTACCCTGAACGACGACGGTACATTTTCCTCCACGTCTCGTCTTATAAGGCATTTCATCAGGCAAACTTTCAGGAGCGGTAGGCACTTCTGATTCGACACCAGTACAAAGATCAGTAGGAATGCCTTTTACCCAATATCTACCCACGGTTGCTTCCTCACCACCACCATATACATTACCTCTTACCTTACTACTACCTTGAACAGTTACACTACTATTACCACGCACCAAAGCGCCATATCCATGTGTCTTTACACCGGCACCGCCACCAAATACGTCATGTTTGATTTCAGGTGCAAACGGACCTTCTTCTTCTCCTACTCCTACTCCAATCTTCACCTGAGTATTCCATTCAACACGACCAACCTCACCTCCACCATAGACACTACCATTCACAGTACCGTTACTGATGGTAACCATTGTTCCTCTATCCTTATTCTCTTCTGAACCAGGATCTTCGCATTTGCCGGCATCATTAATACCCACCATAGCCTTAGCGCAGGTGAATTCATCAGCTTTACCCTTACCACCACCATAGACGTTCTCAGTAATGGTACCACCACTGATATTCACTCGCGTATTTCCACTAACATTCGACTCATCTCCACCGCCATAGATGCTCTTGCCCACGGTGGTGGTACCGTTGATGGTAAGTATTACATCACCGCTAACAGCTCCCAGGTTGACAAGAGGTATCTCTGTGTAGAAATAGTTCTTTCCGTCACCATTGGGGTTTAATATTGCTGGCGATGAAGTACTGAGGGTAGTTGTGCCAAATTCTGTTTCATTAGTCCAGTAATACTTTGTGGATGTTCCACCCGACTGCGGTTTGATCATGCCAGTATAAGTGTTAGCCACAGGTGGAACCTTGTCTATGTTGCTGATAGAAACTGTGCCTGCCGAAGCCGAGTAGCCAGCTCCAAAAACAGAACCTGCAACGGCGCAATTGTTCAGGGTGGAGGTGACACTGCCTGTGACACCACCAAGGAATCCACCACCATAGAAATTGGTGTTAATGGTGCAGCCTATCAATGTATTGGAGACGTCACCGGTGTTGGTGGTTGCGAACTGGGCAGAATAGTAGTAGCTACGATTGACAACTCGTCCATTCAAGTCACCCGTAGAGGTGTTAATCACCTCAATGTCGTAGTCTGCTTTGTAGTCATGAGCTGAACTGCGGTATTCTTTCGGGGTATAATTAGAGCTGACGGTAGTTCCCCACCAACTTGAAGTTTGTGGACCTTTCGTGGCATCATCAGTGCTGGTATACTGCACGTAGTTGGTACCGCCGTTGCCGGCACCGAAATATTGGTTAAAGGTGGTGCCTGTTGCACTGGTGGTAACGGTCTTGCCAGACACCATGTCGCCGAACTTGGGACCACCACAGTATTTGTCCACGATGCTGTTGTCGATAACCACGTCAATACAGCCTTTCACTATCTTGTAATTATCACCATCAGCTTGGGACATGACGCCGCCGCCGTAGAACTCACCGATGAGCGCATGATTGATACGCCAGGTGACATCACCTGAGATGCCTTCCTTATAGGCTGCGGCGATGGTGCCGAAACGTCCACCGTCAATATAGCAGTGGGGGTTGTCTTCGTAAGGTGTGATTCCCTCGTTAAAGCCACCAGTAAGATAGAAACTGGTGAAATTGCCGCCAAGGGCATTAACGGCGCAGTGACGTGTTTGGTATAGGGCTTTGTTATAGACGTGGGCGCCAGGGGTAAACGATGGCATAACGACATGACCGCCAAGGATAACATAGGTTATATGTTGATTGGTTTCACCATTACGGCCACGGCAGTACTGGTCGTAGATACCGCCATTGAGAATAATAGGTCCTTCGTCTCGGGTACCAAGTTCAAACTCAAACTGTCCAAAGCGGATGAAAGAGGTCTCGGTAACCTCAAAGTGCCCTTGGGAACGATAACAGCCAAGGGAGAAGAACTGAGTTGAATTATGCAGTTTGCCCGCGATACCCAACTCGACCACAGGGAGAAAATCAAAGCGTATAGGTGAGATGACCTGACGTCCCATTTCAGCACCGAGCTGCCATTCAAGACAATAGTCGGGTTCATCGTCGAAATCGAGGTCAACACTCATGATAGTGAAACCGCGATAGCCTGAAGCCGTTTTGACATCGTTTTTACCGACAGACTCCTGCACGTTGCCCACCAAGACAAGTGCATAGTCATAAACGGTCTTCTTCGCATCGACATTTGCCAGTGCACCTCTTATTGATGTATTGACCGTAGCACCGTTGATATTATCATCCCGCGTACCAGCAGGAGCGAAAGCGGAGCCTGTATTGCCTAAGGTGATGTTGACACGGTCGTAATAGTCGCCATCATTTCTGACATAGATTGCTTTGCCCCAATAGGCATCGATAGTGATGGCTGTAACACCGTCAGGTACATAATAATTACCACCTTGTGCAAAGACACGACCGCTGACGCTGTAGAGGTCTTTGTCAGTACATTTTCGGTCAGCAAAGTTATAGCCGTCCTGCCAATCGGCAACAAAGGTACCTTTTGTGCCGCCGCTGACTGCAGTAATCTTCCAACCTGTTACAACTTGGTCGGTATAGTTGCCAGCATACTTTTTTTCCCAAGTATCACCATCAGGGTCGCCGAATACGGTGTTATAGTAGGGTAACTGTATTTTGCGGTAGCCGAAGTCATGGTGTAGCGTGTCCATGTCGGTGATGGGGATGTATAGTGTCCGGACCCCGTGACTACCCGAGTTAACGGTGACAGTCAATGTACCGAGTTTCTTGCCCTCGTATGGATTGGCCATATCACGATCAAACCAAGGAGTACCAGTGTTGCCGTTGACAATAGAAGGATATTTACCAAAGGGCTTCAATATCGGATAGGGAGCAACGTTGGGGTCAACAACCCACTTATACATCAGTGAGGCATCCTTCGGAATGGCCTGCACCTGAGCGGTAGTCAGGGTACTCGGTGCTACATCAGACCCAACCCACCAGCCGCAGAGTTCACGGTTGCTATTCAGGAGGCTGCGGTGGAACTCCACCTGGGTCAGATAACGCTCCTCAGCAGGGAAGGAGCAATTGTAGGCTGTAGGTTCTCCAGAGGTTGTAGTGAAAGTAGAACCGTTGCTGTAATAGTTGTAGCTGCTGATGCCTGTTGCTTCGGCATTGGTAATCAGAGTACCTCCATATACTCCATACTGATTGGTTCCGCCCGTGATGTTGCCATAGAACATGCAATTGACTATGGCGGTGCGGAGTTTGGTGTATTTGCCGTCCGACTCTTCGGCGGTGCTGGCAAAGGTATTCTCTCCTACAATGCCTGCCGCTGTGGTTGAAGCACTTACATCGGCATAGCTAAAACAATTGATGACGCGAGAATCTCCATCCAACTTACCCACAATGCCTCCAGCGCAGGTTCCACCATTGACGGTAGGATGAGTGCCTTCGGGGAACGTTGCATCATTAGGCAGAATTCCACAGTTATAAATACGGCTATAGCCCTGAGCTATACCAGCGATGGCACCTACATAATCCTCAGAACTGCTGATAGCAACATTCTTGAGCGTGACATTCTTTACCACACCACCATCGACAGTGTTGAAAAGGGGTTGAGTAAGACCACTTATGGTGTATCCGTTTCCGTCAAAAGTTCCAGTAAATGGTGTGCTGACAGCCGTGTTGCCACTTATGGTAAAATTATCTATCACCTTATACTTGTCACCAGCACCCGTAGCGTTTGCCATGGTCACAAATTTCTCAAAGTCGCCAGCCGAGGCAATTAAGTAATAGCCATCATCCTGCGTCAGTTCTTGGGTAATGGTCTCTTCGGCAAGTGAAGACTCATTATAACCATCTGCTCTGGCAATAGCCTTAACGGTAACAGGATATGTCGCTATAGATACAGGTCCTTCATACAAGGTTGCGGGGTCGCCGCTACCGGTGGTGTAATAGATATATACTCCTTCAGTAGGGAAGCCACACGAGATAGTGAAGGTATTGCCAATCCCGCGACGAATGACAGGCATGGCACACTGCAAGGAGATGGGACCCTCGGAACCTCCTATATCAGAAGTTATCCAACCGTTCTTCACAGCAATGGCCTTGATAACTTTACCCACCACATTATTTAAAAGAGACGTATAAGGAGTGGAGGAAGTGGTAGGAGTGGCCACACTGCTTGCATCGTCACCAATCTCATAGTAGATAGTAACCCCAGGCGTGGCGCTCGTCAACTTCACCTTACCGTCGCTTGTTACATCAATGACTGGTGCTACAACCTTGTCAATTATTGCAGGCTGCACTGCCGAAGGTGTGAATCCCTCCTTGACAGCAACGGCTTTGATGTACGTCTTATCACTGATGGGGAAGGTAATCGGACTTGAGCCATGAGTGACACTTTCGTTTACAGTAGGATCTGCAGGATCGGTTGAGCCGTACGCATAGTAGATGGTAGCTCCAGTCAAAGAGGCAATGGTGACTGTGTTCGTAGCGTTGTCGAAAGTAATCGCTGGAGATGCAAGGGAAGAAAGAGCGTACTCAACACCCCCCGAAACGATACTATGGTTACCCTTGATGGCTGCTTTTGCCTTAATCTTCGTCGTACCAAGAGGAGGCAGGAATGCTCCATTGTATTTAAATGTCGGCGCAACAGGGTTGTTACCTACGGCGGGTATTACCGGTTCGGTAGTGCCATCAATGGTATAATAAAAGTCACAGGCATTCGTAGGATGGGTAATCGTAACATAACCGTTTTCATCCTGTGTGATGACAGGGTCAAGATAGAAACTAAGAGGAGTCTTCTCATTAAAAGTCCATTTAACATTATTGGCTGTAGAAGATCTACTCCAAATAGTTTTTAAGACATCGGTATTTGCTTCATCATACCATATACCATAATATTGGCTATTCCGAAAGTTATTAGTATAACCTTTTGGAACAATATAGCAGGCATCGGCGGTCGTAGTCCATGCTAAAATAAACTGGTATTTCTCCTCTGTTGCATTGGTGCTTTCTGAGATGTCCTTCATAGAGAAGGCATTGGCATACTCACTGGTCAGGCTATTACCGCCATTGAAATACATGTACTTTCCTGTGGCAGCATTGATGATGTGGTAATAGGTAAGCCAGTTGTCCGATGCTGCTTCTTTAATGACCCAAGGCACATCAGCGTAATCTCCACTTGTATTGGAAATGGCGACATAGCCGTCAGGATCACTGGGCGGGATAATATAATAGCCCTCTTTTCCTACGTTCTGAATATGATAAAAATGTGTCTCATCATCATCTGACACAGTGAGTGGCGGGGCAAGGAACAGACTCTTCTTGTCTGCTATATCTGAAGACACTAAAGTCCATTTTGCAGTAGCCTTAGTACCAGCATCAATGCCGATATTATTATTAGCAACATTTCCGTTAGTTTTATTAAGACATTTATCCATCACATCTTTGGGATAGATGTTATAAGTGCCATCAGTGTTTTGCCTAAGATAGAATTTGTAACCATCCTCCGTTGGTAATTTGCTGGAAGCGTTCTGCACATAAATGGCGTTGACAGTTCGGTAAAGATAATTGTTTGTGGTACTATTACTGGTGGATTTATTGGCAATATAATAATATTGTAAGCCGTTGACAACTCCTGCATTCCTGAGAAGCCATTCCATTTTCTCATTTGCAATACTGCTGGTATTGGCGGGGATATTTCCTGAATTCACGGGGCCAGGCATCATGTAATAGGCTGTACACTCCTGATTTTGGAATAAGTATGGAATACCATTTCCTACGGTGTAGGTAGTCACATTGCTCACGTCACCATTCACAACAGCAATGGCTTTGATGGTTTCGATGCCTGTGATATTAATAGGGGCTGTATACTGGGTGCTGCCCGTAGTAGGCTCTGTCGTCCCGTCTGTGGTGTAATAATAAGTAGCACTCGCACTGAAAGATGAAATTACAGCGTTTCCGTCGCTATTGATACTCACAGTTGGGGTTTCAACGATGTCCTCAAGAAACCATAATCCGGTTTTGTCATTTTCATCATAATGGCCTATCAAACCACCACATTGTGTGGAACTACCAGGAAAAGCCTCTGCTCCAATATTACTAGTACCATAATAATCGTTCGAGTTGGCTTTTGCAGGATTGAGCGAGGCCCCATTTGTACGAGAATTTTCTGCTTTGGGACATATATTTATGAAATTCTTATATTGTTTATTATAACCCTGCTTCAAGAAAAACAGATTATTCTCATCTGTAGCATCTTTATCTGCTTGAAGATGATACCTAATACGAGCCTCTTTACCACTTATCACAATGCCATGATGTACTATATACTTTTCATTACCATCTGGAGAAACATATTTAATGTAATAGTAATCAACACCGTCAGTCGTTGTTGAGTATTCAATCTTCCATTTTGCTATTGGTTCTGTTGGCCTGTTCGTTGGATCAGGCTTATGTGTAGTAAGGTATGGCTTTTGGTTAGGTGGTGTGCCATTATAATCGTAATAGTTCATAGCGGGACACAAATAGAAATTGTCCGAATTACTTGTAGCACTATATCCTCCATCATTATAGTTTGCAATATAGTATGTTCCTGTATAATTCCTTTCTATCTGTCCCCATACATTACCAATGCCAGTACCCAACAAAACAAAAAGGAGCAGAAGGGTGCGGACTGGCGCGACGAGCCGTAATCTCGTTGCAAGTGAGCCATAATCTCGTTGGAAACGAGCCATAATCTCGTTTATCTTATTGCGATATGTATTATTCTTGCTTTTCATATTTCGTGGGTTTCGTTGCTATTTGTTTTTCCCAGCGGGCGAAGCGCTGGGTACCGTGGAGGCGGGAGATTGTGACGCCACACTTTGACCGCTGGGCGCCGTGGGGGCGGGAGAAGCGCTGGGCGCATTTTTCCACCAATTATCCTTGAGGCGGCAGAGAGCCTGAGCTACACAGTTCATTGTCTTGCAGAAAGGAACGGAAATGGTTTCTTTCTTCGGACGGTATTGGTATTGCCACGGGGTGACAAAGAGGAGGCGACCTTCAGCACAAAGCTTGAGGCGTTCTTCTGAGGGATGGAAACGCTCGGCGAAGCCGTTGTCGGGGATGAGAACCACGGGGAAGCCGCGGCTTATAGCCTCATCAATGATTTCTTGTTCGCCCTTGGCAATGCGTGGGGAGACAAGGATGGCTCCGTTACCCGCCTCAGCCAAACATCTGACTTTCTGCTCGGAGAAACGAGCCGCATCCTTACGATGGCAGATGACAGGGAGGAGGCGGTGAGCGAGTAGAGAGCGGTCACCGTAGGTGTCGCAGGTGATTTTCCTTTCTGTCATGAGCAGTTGGTTTTGGATGGCGGTGAGCGTTTCAGGCGTGCAGAGGGAAGGAAGGCACTCACGCTTCAGATAGCCACAGAGGGCCGAGAACGTGAGGGCGGTATCAATGCCCTCGCGCTGGGCTTTCAGCCATGCGGGGTTGGAGGAGCGAAGGAGCCGGCTCCGTGGGTTCTGTCGGATATATCGACGCTGCCTATCAAGCTGGCCGCGACGGAGGGGCATCACATCGGTAAAGCCATAGGCGAAGAGAGGGGTGCGCCCGGTGGAAGCGGAGGAGGGGATTTTGGAGGGGGCTTGCGGAGTGGAGGCTTGCGGGGAAACCGCAAGGGGGCGAACCCCAACAGAAGGGGCAAAGCCAACCCCAACAGAAGGGGCAAAGCCAACCCCAGCAGAAGGGGCAGGGCCAACCGTAGAAGGGGCAGGGCTATGGGCATTGGAAGCATCAGGTTTTCCCTGATTCACCTCTTGATGTGTCAGCGCCCAGTAGTGGCGGTTGCAGCCTTTCTTAAAACCACCAATGACTTGCCCTAAGGGCATCGTCTTTCCGTTACGGCTCACGAGGGGACTATGCACTTCGATGATGAAGTGCATGTGCTCAGGCATAATCACGTAGTCCTGCACCTCCACCATGGGATAGTGGGTAGGAATGCTCTTCAGCAGTTCCTCTTTCACCATCTGGCCGACGGGGGACAGCTCAACGCGAGGTGCATTGGGCTGCCCATCCTCTTGATGAATATCACCTACCACACGTCCCAAGGGCTGACCCAAGCTCTCTGTCACCTCAAAAGTGATGTGATAGATGCCTGGAGCAGAATAGTCGTGCGCAGGACAGCGACCCTTCATGGTGGGTGTGGTTGGTTGATTATTCATATCTTACTTTACTGCAATTTTCTTTTGATACTTGCCGTCATCGGTACGGACGATGAAGACGCCAGACATCGGCACAGGGGTCTCGATGGCCTCACCTGGCTCTATGCGGAAGCGGGTGAGGGTGATGCCGGCGGTGTTGATAATCCGTACCTCGGTGGCCTCGGAGAGCGATGATACCACGACAATCTTCTTCCGCTTGGTATAGATGTTGAGGCTGCCGACCTGCTCGTCGTCGAGGTCGCGGTCGTCATGGCCCTTCAGCTCCGACGGTTCGTAGCTGAAGACGATGCTGCGGGTGTAACGCTGTTTGCCGCCGCCTCCACTTACGACGAAGTAGGGACGGAAGGCACCGACATTGTCCGTGTCGCCTGCGTCAATCTTCTCGTACTGGCTGCCATCCGACTTCAGCGTGTAGGCATCGGAAATGTTCTTGTTCAGGTAGCTCGGTCGGTAGGTGTAGCCATCGAATGTGACAGCCTTTGCTTCCAGCTCTGTGTCGCTCACGCTTATTCCGATTCCTGTCTTGGAAGCAAAGGTGATGACCTGTGCATCCAGTTTTTCGGGAACAGGCGTGGATGTGTGCAACGGCGTGAACCGACCGCTGAGGTCGAACTCATAGTACGTCTCGCTCGGGAAGCCTATCAGGTAAGGTGTGCCCTCCGTGAGACGAGGATAGGCTGCGTATTCGCGGGCATCCTTGTAGTACGTGTTCACGGCATCGTTCTCCTGGTAGTCGTCGAGGTTCTCATCGTCGTACCCGTTGAAGGAGTAATAGTAGTCCCAAAGGAAGGTGTTGGTGTAGGTCTTCTTGCCGTCCTCGCCGTTGGGATCGGGGAACTGGAAGGAGGCCTTGAAGACGCTGCCTTCGGTCGTGCCACCCTTGAATTCCCGCAGCCAGTATTCGTGGCCATACGTGCTACCCTTATAGAAGTGGGTCAGCTCACCCTTCTGCTGCGTGGTGACGATTTCGGCCTTGAATGGGATGCTGATGCCTTCCCAGCCTGTTGCGCGGCTGACGAAATTGCCGGGCTGGCGCTGGTACCACATACGCTTGTCTTCCTCAAAGGTGTAGGCGATAGGTGCGTTGAAGTCCTGCTTGTCGATGAGGAGGTGGTCGTTCTGTGCTATATATTTGCTGCCCGTCTCCGTCCACTGTACCCAGTGACCGTGTGCATTCTTCCAGTGGGCATAGGTGTCCCATGGGGCCACGGTGCGGTAGGTCTCAGTGTTCGTCTCCTCGTAGGGGAAGTCGTGGAGGATGTCGCTGACCACGGCGTCGGTCTTCTTGGCGGCGTCGGTCGTAGTCATGGTGTAGGCCAGCAGGTTCTTCGTCAGTCCGATGTTACGGAAGCTGGTCAGTCCGTTGTCGTCGAGCAGTGGTGGGAAGAATGCACCATTTTCCACATGGTTGTAAGGTGCCGTGGTCAGGATTCCTTGTTTGTATCCGCCGCTGACATCGCCGTTGCCACCCGTGAAGTCGATGGCCGTCATGTTCTTGTGGACGGACAGGGTCTGGTCGCTGTTCTCTTTGGCAAAGACGGCGTTGGGGTTGAAGTGGGCCACCTGTATATGGCTGTTTTGGAAGTAAGCCGGAGCGCGGAAAACACGGTTGTCCAGGGCGTTGGTGAGCAGTCGTCCCTCAATCTTGTTGATGACGGCGGGCAGTGGCTGGTGCGTATGCCCTTCGACATGGCCGTAGGTCAGCTTCTGGCCGAAGAACAGGTAGTCGTCAGGCCAGATAGGTGCCCAGGTGATGTCGATGGCCTTGTCATCTTCATCATCGATGTATTCGTGCTCCTGTCGGCGGATGTTGAACGTCTCGGGGATGGTGCCGTCGGCATAGCGGAAGTCACCGTCGTAGTAGCGATGCTCCACATAGCCCAGGCGTGGGGTCAGCCGGGTGCTCTGAGGCAGGTAAACCGCATAGCCAGACGGATAGGAGGTTAGGGTAGTCACAGCTTGGGTGCTTTCGGCGTTTTGGGGCAGGGTGCCGTCGGCGTTGGCGAGGATGTAGTCATACTCATTCTTCGTGCCTTCCCATTCCGTGTTGTGGTCGTAGTAGCGCTTGTTGAGGTAGAAACCGTTCAGGTTGTAGGCCACCTCGCCGTCGTAGAATGCCTTTTCGGGCATCTTGCGGGCGTTGCCACGGTCATGAGGCGTCTCGCTGTAGGCGTTGTTCTCCGGGTAGTAGCAGTTGACGAGCTGTGTGCCTTCGAGGCGTGACGGGTTGCCAAACACGGCCTTGGTGCCAGCGGTTGGTGTACCCGTAGTCTTTACCCAGCAGTTCTCCACGTAGCCCTCGCCTGTCTCGGCGACTCCTGCTCCCGCAAACGAGCCGGTGACGCCCAGGTTATAGACGTTGCCGCAGAGTTTGTTGAAGAGCGACTGGGTGAGACCGCTAATGGTGTGGCCGTCGCCGTGCAGCGTACCTCCGAAGCAGGTGCTTGCGCCGATGGATGTCCAATCAGAGCCGCTGTGGTCGAGGTCGGTGCGCAGGATGATGTCCAGGTTGCTGCAGCCGTTGATGTAGCTTCCTAGTGCGGTATGGTCATCCATTGACGTACCGATGCTCAGGTCGTATAGCGCCTTCAACTCATCAAGGCCGTTCTTACCCTTGCGGGCGTCGTCGTCGGGAAGGGTGGAGTAGTTGTTGATGTAAATCTTGCATGGGCGATCCACGTCGGCACGGTCGATGTAGAGGTGGTTGTCCTTATGACGCTCCATGATGTCGGCCAGGTCGTGGTAGTTGGCCACGCTGAGAGGCACGTAGTTGGAGTAGGTCTTGCCAAGATAGGTCTTCGAATAGAAGGCGATGTAGTGGTCGCGGTTCTGATACCAATAAACGGGGGTGCTGTTGTTGGTGAAGGGCACGCCGTTGCGGTGGTGGTCGGCATCGTCTTTGTTGTCGAAGATTTCCCATCCGTTGGTCAGCACCTCGTAGGCACCGGGTGTTACCTCTGGAGCCTTCAGACCCACGGCGTTGCCCGGCAGTACGGTCGGCGGGTTCTCCAGGGTGCCGATGGTGGGCACACCGCTTTCCAGCTGCAAGTGTACGTTCACGACATGCAGCTCGTTGGTGAGCCTGATGTCGCCGTCGTCGTCGGTCTCGTAGTAGGTATATTGATAGACTACGGTGATAATCTTCTCCTTCGTCACGTCCTTGATGTCGCTCTCTCTGGTTACGTAGAGGGTCGTGGTCTCTTCGGGCTCCTTACCTTGGATGACGAAGTATTTTTGGTCATCGGTCAGGGCCTTGTAGGCATCCTCGCTGATTTGCGTGCCCTTTGCCACAGATGTATTTCCTTCTTCGTGCGCTTCGTAGCAATAGTAGAATTTGTCTGCGTTCTGGGTGGGTACTACCTGATCCACGTCACTCGTCCTGTGCTGATAGACATCGTGGCTGACTACCTGACCTGTACCATATGGCGTACCGTCGTAAACGAAGTTCTTGTTGGCTACGTAGAAATAGGTCTCATCGTCAATTGTGTAGAAGTCGGAGATTCTGTTTACATGGGTATAGTAACGCTTGTCGTTACGCACGTAAGTCTCGAAGTCGGTGTTGGTCATGCTCTGCCCGTCAGTCAGGGTGATGGTGCCGTTGTTATAGGTGTAGCTCGTTTTATCACTGGTTGCCTTGAACACGGCACGGTACTCCACGCTCACCTCGTCGCTATAGGGTTGGTGGTAGGCCGTCTTTGTGCTCTTCGCATCGTCGTTGGAGTCGGGGTCAACCGAGTAGTTGGGGTCGGCGAGGAGGTTGAGGGCATCGTAGTTGAACGTAAAGTATGCACGATCGGTTTCCGACAGTGAGCACCACGATTGGATGGCACTGTAGTTAGTGTTGCTGAGATATTTCCGTCCACCACACTCTTCGTCCTTTGTACAGATGTAGGCATTGGTCATGGCATCGTCAATCTCGCTGGACAGGCTGGAGTAGGTAGTCTTCAGCGTCGCAATCTCTGTGTCGGACAGCAGGTCGCCTTTAATCAGATATTTTTCTTCGGCCAGCTTCACGGTCTTTGCACAGACGCGGGCTACGGCGAAGGCTGTCTTCTCCTCTGCGGTGAGGCTGTTGTATTCCGACTGGGAGATGGCTGTTCCTGGATTGATGGTCTTCACGACGCTCACGTTTTGATCGTTTTCGTCCTGATAGGTGTAGGTATAGCGTATCGTTCGGTTGGCCACGTAGGCTGTCTCGAAGTATTCCTTGTGGGCATCGGTGTCACTTCCGTCTATTTGGTCGTATTCAGCCTCGGTGAGTATCTGGCCCTCGGTATATTGGCGATGGCCCAGCACTTTCGTCTCCTTGGGGCTGAAGGTCGGCCCTTCGGTATATCCGTCGATGATGGCTTGTCGGGCGGCTTCGTCGGCAGCATTCTTCAGCAGGGTTTTGTATTCCGATGCCTTTATCTTCTCATTGACATGACCTTCCGTATCGGTGGTCACTGTATAGTAGTCGTTCCACACCTCTGGCGTGTCCATGTCGAAGGTGAGCACATAGCCTGTGTTGTGGCTCACGTTGTTTGAGCTGCGGAACAGGTCATCGATGAGGGCGGCATTGGTGGTATATTTATTGCCATCCTTGTCCGTCAGTTCGTTCCCCTCATAATCAGTGATGGTATGGTTGGCAGCTTTGAAAGCTGTAATATCTGTAGGCAGCATGACGTATTCTCCAGTGGAGTATTTCACACCGTCCACTTGACATGCCATGCAGTTGACGTAGGTCTCTTCGACAAAGAATGCTTGCTCGCTTTCGGGCAGGTTCTGCCAGTCCCACCAAGTGATGACGTCGTTCAGTTCGTAGGCATCGGCCTGCTGGTTCACCCACACTTTCTTGTCTTCTGCGTTCTCGCCTGTTCCAATTACTCCACCAGTCTTATAGTAGTAGGCATAGCGGTTGGGCTTCACGTTGAGCAGTTTCAACTGTCCGTTGGCGGCGGCGGTGATGGTCAGTGGCAGGTGTACGGTCTTCGAGTAGGCTGTGGCAGAGCCGGTGTAGGCCGATACCACCTGGTCATAGACATAGACCGAGCCCTTGATGTACCAGTAGTGTGCCTCCGAGCGTCCGTCATCGGCCATCAGGTATCGGTTGTTCACAGGGTAGCAGTCATCCACGATGCGCTTGCTGTGATGGATGAAGTTGCCCGAAGTCTGTATTTCTTTTTCGGTGTATTCCTTCCCTGTTTCGGCTACAAAGCCTCCGGAGGCAGGCCAGCTTTCCGCATTCACGGGTTTGGCATCTGCGGCATAGCGGTAGCGTTTAAAGGTCTTTGCTGCGTCGCGCACACCGTCCTTGTCCTGGTTGTACTCTGAGAGTATCACGTAGTCCATGTCTTCGTAGAACACAGGCAGACGGTGCTCGTTCTTGGCATAGACGAAACCACCACCCTCGATTTCGCGCTTCACGTTGATGAGGTCCAGTTCCACCACGCCCGTGATGTAGCCGTAGTCCTTATGCTCCGGCGTACTGTTCTCCGTGGTCAGTTCCAGGAACACGCCCGAAGCCAGGGCCACCTGGTTGTGGCAGGTGCCTCGGTTACGCCAGGTGCCCTTGGGCTGTGGTTCCTTGTAGGTGTAGAAGGACTTGCTTGGGTCTTCAATCCCATCCTGGTCGATGTATTTGCTGACAAAGCGCACGTCGCTGGTCATGTTGCCCAAGTAGTGTACGATGGAGTAGATGCCGAAGTAGTTGCCGTGTACGGCATCATCGCCTGTATCACCGGCCAGTGACACCTGTTTGTTGAGCGACAGCTCGCCCACGCGGTTGATGGTGTAATCCACCTTCTCGCCCACCTCGGCCACACGGTCTTTGGCTCCCTGCAGCACCATGCGCGAGCCATACACGCCGCAGAGGTCAGCACGCTGGATGGTGTTCAGCAGGCGACCGGCATAGATGGAACAGAAGCCGTACTGCTTCCAGTACGTCTCGCTTTTGTGGGTCGTATCCAGTTTGTGGTAGTCTTCCTCGCTGATTTTATCGCCCACGTGGTAGGTCTTGCTGCCGACGGTGTACTCCGTGACGCACTCATATTCCAGTTTGAAGTAGGCACGTTCGCGGTTCGACAGGTTGTGATACTCCTGCAGGGTGATGCGCGACTGCAGGTTGTAGTAGTCCGTGCCGTAGTTCGTGACGTTCAGTTCGCGGTAGCCATCGACCATCGAAAGGTTGCCACCACCGTAAAGACCACCTACGTGCTCCGTGCCCACGGTGATGAAGTCGCGGTGATACACGTCGTAGAGCGTGGCCGTGGTATTGCCGTACACCGTGGTGGCATTGGCATAGTGCGTATCGGTGTTCGATGCCACATTGCCGCCGCCGAATACCGCATTGTGAATTTGTACGCCACGTTCCCCCTTGGCATCCTCCGTGACGAGGTTGGTCCATTTGGCGTCGGCCTTGTTCTTCGGCAGTGTGTTCAGATAGTCGGTCGGCACGTATTCATAGGGCTTATACTCTCGGTTGTTGTAACTGACGTTCGTACCGTCCGCCTTGATTTGCAGGTAGGGGGCAATGACCACCTTGCAGTCCTCAATCAGATGGTCGCCCGTACCATCATTATAATAATAGTAATAGTGGCCAGGCGACCCTGTGGTCACGCCGTTGGCCTTGTCGGCTTTCGTCTTCGCGTTCTCGTAGCCCTTGCTATACACATAGCCCAGGTCGCCGCCGCCGAACACGTTGCCATAGCCTTCGGCCATGCCCGCCTCGGTGCCCACTTCGCCACCGTGGATATACACCTCCGTCTGTCCGAAGGTATAGCCGTCGGTGTAGAGGTCGCTGTTGCTGCCGTAGCCCAGAAGGTTGTAGCCCTTGCCGCCGCCGAACACGTTACGGCCAACGTGGCCGTTGTACATCTCGATGTGCGTTTTTCCCACCTTGTAGATTTCCTGGAACTCACGCACGTGGTTGGCTGCGCCGCTCTCTTTCGTGGAACCACGGCCAATGGTGGCAATCTCGCCGCCGCCATGTAGGCTGCCGCGTATCTCGCCACCCCAAATGGTGATGTAGCTCTCATCCACACTACTGCGGGCATCGTAGCCGCCGCCAAACACGTTGCCACAGTCGCGCAAGCGGTTGTCACCGGCATATTTCTCGTTCTCGAAGTACGTCTCGTCGTTTATCTTCTCCTCAAACTTTTCCGTGTCCGTATTATACGCATAGCCGATGTAGCCGTTGTTCAGCGTCAGGTATGCTTTTCCATACACTGCACCGCCCTCGCCGCCGCCGTAGGCATTGCGCTGTACGGTGGGCAGACCGCAGTAGAAGCCATAGTCCGCCAACGTTGCATCCGCCTTCACCTTTCTCATTTCTGCCAGCAGGTCGGCATCGCTCTGGTCCCTGCGTATGCCGATGACCACGTGCGTCTCGCCGCCGATGTCGTTTGTCGCCGGGTCGTGAATGTCCGCATCCACTTCCACATCCTTTCCTTCTATGGTGACCGTCTTCTTGTGTCGGCCCACGCTGCCCTTCCATCCGCCGCCATAGACATTGCGGACGGTTCCTCCGGCAATGTAGGCATTGGCCGAGGCCATAAAACCGCTTCGGTTCTCGCTTGAATAATCCTTTGCTCCATGAAGGTCCTGCACGGCACCGCTCGTGCCCGCCGCATAGATGTCCTTCTTCACCGTGCCGCCCAGCAGGGCAATGTACGTGGTGCCAGCCACCACGGCATCCTCACCCAGACCGCCGCCGTAGGCATAGTTCTCCACCGTGGCTCCCTTGTTGATGATGACGTTCGTACAATATTTATAATGTACCAACGCCAAGTCCTCCTCTGACAGGTCGCCGAAGTCTCGGTCGTCCATCTCGGCCACTCTCGCCAGCTCGTTGGCAAGGTTGGTATTGGTGTTTTCCCAATAAGTGGTGATTTTCGGTTTCTTAGTTATGGGGTCGATGACGGGATTGCCAGTCCCTGGGTCGATAATGGGTTGGGGGTCATAGCCGCCGCCTAATACCCAGGCCGCTTTCCAGTCCTCATCCGAAAGCGGTTCCCCTGCTTTCGCCGTACCTGCAGGCCATGTGTACGTAGGCGTTGGTAAGTCCATGTACGTCTGTACGCTCTCCGCATTATGCACCTTGCCAGCCTGTCCACCACCATACACCTCATACACCTGTGCACCGTTGTTCAGGAGGATTTCCGTATATTCCGCCCACGTGTTTGCACCGTGCCCAGCACCGTATGCTGTGCCCAGCGTCATGCCATACTTCCAGTGCCTTTGCTTCATCGGAGCGTCAATCAGGATGTGCCCATAGACCGTGCGTCGCTCATTGTTGTTTCCACCATAGATGGCACCCGTCAGTCGGTCGTCTCCGACCTCCTTTTCCGTCGATTCGTCGATTCTTAGCGGGTCGCATCGCAAGACTGCATCCGCACTGTGCCAGTTGACGTTGGACTCATAGACATCACAGGGGCAGTACGTGTTCGTGCCATACGCTCCACCGAAGATACTGCCAATCTGGATGGTGCTGCCCGTTGGCACATTGACCACCGTGCGACGGGTGACACCCTCCTGGTAGCTACCACCATACGCGGCAGCTATCTGTCCGCGAATCAGGTCGATCACCGCCGAAACCGTTTCGGGCGCGGCCTTTGCCGCTTCGGGCGACTTGCTCATGCCCAGTCCGCTCCACGCACCTGCGCCAAACACGTCCATGTGTTGGTAATTCTCCATTTCCTGCGGAATGTCGATGAGTATGTAGCTGCGTTCCTGCATCACGTCACGGTCGGCATCGGCAGGGTAGCCCTGTCCGGCACCATAGACGAGGTTTACCTTGTTGTTCGGATTGCTTTTCAGGGCACTGCTCAAGGTGGGGCGGAAATTGACGAAAGCGGCACCCATGCGAGGCTTCGAGTAGCCCTCCTGGGCCGAACCGTCTTCATCGAAGTAGGCCCTGTATGTTTCGTCCTTGTAGTCGTAGGTACCATAGCAGCCGCCGAAGATTCCCTCGGCACGACCCTGGGTATATTCCATGTAGGCCGACACGTTCTTGGCCACGTCTGCGCTGTGTATCTTCGAGGCCACTTCGCTGCGAATGTGGTCAGCTGTGTTGAAGTCTGCCTTGCCAAGAATCTTGCCGCCGAGGTCGTTGCCGCCGTATGTATAGTCGCGGATGTAGGGGAAGCCCTCGCCCACGCTGCCGTCGTCGCCGATGTGTCGTCCGACGTAGGTCTCGGTGTGGCCCAGGATGTCGGCGTTACAAGAGCCGGCGAAGGTGTCGAACACACGCCCTTTGCCCAGGTTGATGGTGGTATTGCCGCAGATGGGGCCTAAGAAGCCGCCGCCGTAGATAAACTCTGCCTCGGCCATGTTCTCGCTATGGTCAGCCTGCTTCGACACACCGTCGTAAGGGCCTCTCAGGTTGACGGTACAGCTGTATTTGGGATTGTACTTGTAGGTCTTCCCATTGAACGTGTAGGGGTCGCCCTCGCCGTCGTCAGATTTGCCGATGACTCCCTCCTCGCTGCCGCCGAATATCTGGAACACGTAACCCTTGTTGAGGTTGATGGTGGTGCTGCCCCATATTTCGGTCTCCTTACCCTTGCCGCCTCCATAGACGTTCAGGCCCTCGCCAAGTACGTCCATGCCTTGCTCGTCAAGGATGACACCTGTGCGCCGTTCTTCAATATGGTAGTCTTCCAGCGCAAAAATATCCTCTCCATAGAGGATGGCTTCGCCCATTTCGTCCTCCTTGACCTTGTCGAAGAGTACGTTACGGTCCATCAGCGTCGCATTGATATTGAGGGTGATGTTGCCGTTGACGATGCCACTGGTATAGCAGCCGCCATAGATGTTGCCTCCCTTCAAGCGGCGTTTCAGGTCGGCGGCATCGCTCGTTTCCGTGGTTTTCCCTTCGTCGGGCACCAAAGTGGTTACAGGGGGAGTGTCTTCGCCCGTGGAGGAGGAGATGGTGTTCCACTCCAGGAGTTTCGACTTGTCATCCTTGTCTTTCCAGCGCATGGGGCGCATCTCCAAACCGGAGAGGTTCAGCGTCAGTTTGTTGCCACTGGCGTCAGGGTCGCCGATGACACCCCCTACGTATCTGGCGTTGTAGGTGCCTTCTGGGACGATGGCGCTGTTGCAGCCGCCTACCAGCTTTTCGAAAATGATGACAGAGTGGTTGAAATTAATGGTGCTTAGGCCGTTGGTTTTGATGCTACCCACGTTTCCGCCGCAGTAGAACGAGCCAAAATAGGCCGTGTATTTTTCATAGTCTGGGTCGAACACCACCTCGGGCTCGATGTCCAGTTCACAGCCCTGCATGTAGGTGGCGAACTGGGTGGGGTCGGCCTTCAGTTCCATCTTGTTGAAATCGTAGGAAATCCCCTCTATCGTCACGTTGCCGGCTATCTTGCTCAACAAGGCCTCCCCAATCATGTTTTCACCGTTATTGCCTAAGAATACCTTGTCGGCATAGACGTAGGCACCAATCTTCAGCTGGGCTGTGGCCTCACCGTTCTCTGAGCGCAGGGTGGCACTGTTGCCTCCACAATAGACAGAGCCGCCGATGAAGGTGGGCTTTAACTCCGTTCCAATCAATCGGACGGACACCGCCTCGGCGTTGGGGCGGAACTTGCAAAGGGCTTCTGCCGACTGCTGGCCCGTAAATGCAGTGCCTTCCGGCAGGCCTAAAATCTCGTTGACATCGTAGAAATAGTCGCCGTAGAGGAGGGTCGATTTCTCGTTGGCATTCTCGGCTGTCGGCTTGAACAGGGTGTTGTCGGTGTAGGAGTATGATCCGTTTCCACCGCCATAAACGTCGCCGAGGATGCTGCTGTGGATGCCTACGGCGGTGCCGCCATAGACGGTGCCGCTGATGTCGTTGCCACCATAGACGTTGTTGATGGTGCCATCGCCGATGTGTACGCGGGCGGCATAGCCTGGGGGGCAGAGCACACCTTCAATGGTCTCTTCCTGAATGAGTTTCCCTGGGTTTACGTCGGCCATGCGGCAGCCGCCAAAGACGTTGTTTACCTCCATGTCGGCAGATACGATGGGGAGGTAGAGACCCTTCTCGTAGGTCATGGCTCCACGGTTACCGCCGCTGTAGAGGTTACGTATCATTCCTTTTTTCAGGTGCCAACGGGGACGAATGCTCATTTCAGCCTTGTTGTTGCCGCCGAAGACACGCGAGAACTGGTAGTCGGGACTCGTGGCCACGTTCGCGCCGATACCACCCGCACCGCCTAGTTCGTAGATACCCATGTTCAAGAGGCGCTGGTTGGTCAGCTTGCTGATGGGCTTGTTTTCCCCATCTTTTTTGAAGGAGCCGTCCTCGTTCCTCTCATAGATGTTAAAGGTAACCGCACTCGCATTGTCAATGCAGATGTCGGTGGCCTCTGTAACCGTTGCGTTGTTGCCGCCGCCGTAGAGTAGCACGCAAGAGCCGCCGCGCATCTCAATGTAAGCTTTCCCCACTTCGGGGCGAACCATGCCCTTGTAGGGACTGTCGTCCGAAACGTAGTCATAGTCGCCGTTGCCGCCGCCGAACAATTGCCCGATGTAGGCACAATAGGGCTGCGTGGTGGCAGGGGCTCCCGGTTCGGGGTCGGTGACGGCCTCAGTCCTCTCTTTCGTGGTGAGTACGAAGGAGTTGTAAGTATGGTCAATGCCGTTTTCTGTGGTTTCCGTCAGTCCGGCGGGGAAGTTGATGGCGTCCGTGCCGATGGTTCCTGCAATGTCGTTGCCGCCATACACGTAGTTGATGAGGATGTCGCCACTCATGTGTTCGCCGTCGATGTTGACGAACGACCACCCGCCGACGTTGGCTTGCCGCGCCCCTCCAAAGACACTGCCGTCGATGTCGGCAGAGCGAATCACCACGCTGGAGTTGCCACTCGTCGGGCCTTCATTACCACCGCCATACACGTTGCCGCCAATGAGTATCTGTCCCTGCACTGCCGTGGCAATGAGGAACATCATCAAACTTACTATGTGTGCTCTAATCTTCATTTAGGTGAGGGGTTATGGGGTGAGAGGTGAGGGGTTATGGTTTGATTGTCGGGTCTTGTGCATCGGAATCATCCAACACATAGACATAGGTGGAATTGATGGAAATCTTGACCGTCCGCTTCTGTCCGTACGTCAGTCCGCCAATGCGCGTCAGGCGGTTCTCTGCCGTGCGGTCTTTACTGATCAGCTTCGTGCCGTCGGAAGTATAGATGTCGTAACGGCAGGTCAATGTCAGATAGTCAGCTTCCGTGAACACAGGGGCGAACTGGGCATCGACCAGGCTTGCGTAGCTAGTTGTCAGCCACTGTCCTTGTTCTTTCAAATAGATGATCTGCTCTTGGTTGCCGCTAGTGGAGATCCAGCCAACATTCGTGATGGGGTTTTCGCCCGTGTCGTTGCCTCTGACTTGCAGGTGGGCACTGACCGTCTCCACTTGGTGGGTCGTAAGCCTTATCTCCTTCAGCTTGATTTTCCTCAGTGTGCTGTACTCGGCATCCACCTTGAACTGGAAGTCGAGGCCGGCATAGAAGTGGTCGAACAGCAGGTAGATATAGTTGCCGTTGGCCGATGTCTCTCCCACGTAGTCGAACTTCCCGCGTCGGATGTCCGTACCGCCGATGGGCCCCGTGTCCTTGTCGCCTTGCAGTACACCCGTGATGACGCAGGGGTCGTTACCGACCAGCGGACTTAGGTTGTTCAGCGTCAGGTTAATGCCATTGTCTGTGTACGCGACGCTATGATTGGTGCCCGCCTTCTGCATGTAGCCATAGACTTTATACGACTTGCCTGCCTCCAGTTCGAGGGAAGAGCGCCATTTCCCACTTGTGCGGTCGTAATTCAGCGTACCCGCGGTTTCCTGTTCGCCCGAAGTTAGGAACAGCTCGATTTGCATGTTTTCGTCCGGCACAAGGGCCTCATAGCCAGGAGGCAAGGCACGAGTAGTCCCTTGCTCCACATCTTTGAATGCCTGGACGTATGGCACGACATATACTTCCGTCACCTTTTCCGGCTCCGGAGTCTCATCTGCCGTGCATCCAACCAGTAGCACTGCTATCAGGAAATATATATAGCGTTTAAACATCATTCTTTACCAATTATACACCTCATGTTCCAGGTCTTCGGCCTGTTCCCAAGGGCCGGTGGCCATCTGCACACCGTCAATCAGGAAGCCTTCCACCTCGGGCTCTGTGCCCGTTCCACCAATCCAGGCGTTGATATACAGGTGCTTGCCGTGCTGGTAACCCTGTGGGTAGTCGCTCAGTGTGAAGGTATGGGTGCGGGCGTTCGACAGCGGCTCCTCGCCGCCACTGACCGTCACTGTGAATTCTATGGAAATCTGCGCCGTCTGCAAGTGCCCGTAAAGATGTTCCGGGATGAAGAACACGCCGTGGCCGGTGTCTGTCCAAGGCTCCACCGTTTCTTGCTCGGTGGTGCGGTGGTACAGGGTGGCGGGCAGTCCTTCCGTCAGCGTGACCGACCGCACGGTGGTCGTGGTTCCGTCCTGCAATTGCCAGTTCGGGTCGTCGGTCTCATTCCAAAGCACCAGCCGTCCCCGCTCGGTCAAGGTGTAGTCAAGGCTCACCTTCGTGAGCTGAACCGTCATTTCCGTATAGCCATGAGCCGTCCATTGTTCCTGGAGCCAGGTGACAAAGTCGCCGCCACATCGCAGGGTGACACGGTCGCCGATGCATCCCAAGGCATGGTAGAAAATCATCAACAGGTGCTCGTTGACGGCCTGCTTTTTCTGGTCGAGCAACGGTCGGGCATAGAGCAAATCTACCTGGCTGTTGACATCTGGGTGCAGCCGGTATTCAAGCCAGGGGTTTCCCTTCTCTTTCTGCGTGCTGAAGCGATACAGGCACACGTCGGGCGCACTGCGGTAGGGAGCGTAGCCCATGAAACTTACGTAGTGCGGAATTTCGCCCGTGTTGATGTTCGGATTGATGTTTCCCTTTCCGTTGGGCCAGTATTTCACAGGGGAATAGACCCACGCATCCTTATCTTCGCTCCACGACACATGCTCGTTGTACATGTAATCGGGATTGACGTTGCTTTCCAGGTATCTGTACAGACCCGTGTAGCAGGCATATACGCCAAAGCCACCGGCGTCCTTGAGGGCATTAGTGCTGTTAATAGCATTAAAGGCGCGGGTGCTTCCAACGCCATCATCAGCCATGCTTGCCGTAAAAACTACGGCATCTTCGGGACTTGGTTCCAGTCCCTCGTTGTCGTTAGCACAGGCCGCAAACAACAGGCAGGCTGCTATATATACAACACTTATTTTTAACTTGTCTTCAAACGTACACTGCATAGCATCCATTATAGCATCCACTGCACTTCGTGCAATCGTTGGGGGGATAACAAATTAAACATAATCAACAGAGCGGCAAAGTTACACATATTTAATAATATCCCCATAATTTTTTAAGCTTTTTTTACAAAAAGCGGATTAAAAAGCACAAAACCGCCGGGGCATCGCTATGGATGTCCCGGCGGATATTCATGTCTTCGGGGAGATTTTACCCCTGTTTTACGGCCTTCCAGTCGGTGATGTTGCGCTCCTCGCTGGAGAAACTGATGCCGACTTTGATGATGGGGCGACCGTCCAGCGCGTACTTGTCGGCATAGCCCTTGCGGTCAATCTGGTCGAGGGCGGCATCCACCGTGTCGTTATACTTGATTTCCATCACGTAGATACCCTTCGGCATGAACATCGTAAGGTCGCTGCAACCCTTGGCTGTCGGCTCCTTGGCGCGGATGTTGGCACCGAAGGCCGTGAGCAAGGTGTAGAGCAGTGCGTGGTAGTAGTGCTCGTTTTTATTATCCTTCTCCCACTGGTAAGGCACACCGGCATAGAATGTCTTGATGGCGGCGATGAACGGCACGAGGTCGTCGTCGCGGCGGAACACCTTGAAGGCCCTGACCAGGCTTGTCTCTGTGGGACGGCTGCCCCATGAGGCGGTGACGTGTTTGTAGAGGCACTGCGCAAAGCCTTGGCGCACCTCTTGATTGGGGAAGCCTAGACGGAACTCTTTGAATTCGCGGTCGTAGTCCTTGATGGTCAGGTAGCCACTCTGGTAGAGGATGGGCAGTGGATCGTCGAAGGTCTGGAACGGCTGGTCGAACATGGTGCTGTCGTAGGTCTCGTCCTCGATGGCGGTGGTATCTACGGGCGGCATCTGTGCCAGCAGGTTGAGCAGGGCGCCGCTGGTGCCGCGGTCGAACCAGTAGTCTGTGACGTCACCGGAAAAGAAAGCGTTGACCAGACTGAAAGGGTTGTACATGTCTTGCATCGCATGGCTGAAATGGTAGCCGTCGTAGTGGGCTTTCATCTGCGCGAACATGTCCTCGAAAGTGGTATGGTTGCGCTCGGCCATCAGTTCGATGTCGGGACGCATCTGCGTGAGTAACTCCTCCTCGCTGATGCCACAGAGGCTCTCATAAGCAGGATTCATCGAGATGTTGTTCAGGTTGTTAAGCTTCGAGAAGATGCCCATCTGCGAAAACTTCGAGATGCCGGTGATGAAGGCGAATTGCAGGTGATCGTCCTCGGCCTTCAGCGGGCCGAACACGTTCTGAAACCGTTGGCGGGCCTGCGCCACCTTTTCGTCGTCGCCTAAAGCATGGAGGATGAAATTGTCGTATTCATCGACGAGCACCACCAAGCGTTTGCCAGTTTCCTTGTGCAGGGTGCGCATCAGGTTCACCATGCGGACGTTGGCGTCTTCTGATGGTGGTGTGATGTTGTACTCTTGTTCGTAGCTTCTCAGCGTGAAATCAATCAGCGTGTCAAGTTGCTCGATGGTCGTGAGGTCGCCCGCACTGAAGTCGAACTTTATCACAGGGTATTTCTCCCATTTCCAGTCCGTTGTGGCGATGAACAGCTGCGGCTGCTCAATGCCGTAGTCCGTGGTGAACGCCTCGAACAACTCGCGGCGGCCTTCGAACACGGCTGCCAATGTCGAGACGAGCAGTGACTTGCCGAAGCGACGGGGACGACTCAAGAAGTAGGGCTTGCCCTCGGTAATCATCTTGTAGATGAGTGGGGTCTTGTCGATATAGAGGTATCCGTCCTGACGAATGCTCTCGAAGCTCTGGATGCCTACGGGGTACTTTCTTTTCATTGCCATACGCCTTTATGAACTTTTTGGTGCGCAAAGATAGTCAATTTAAATGATTATCCACAAGAATACCACCAATTTTTAAAGTTCCGCTGAGCTCTTAGGTTCTGTGTAACCGAAAAAAAAGTCTCACTTTCTGTGCATAGATAGAAAAGGAAAACAGCACTGAATTTTTCTTCACGCTTCGGTGAAAAAGATTATTCTCGTCGCCATATTTTTTATTCTCGCCGAGAATATTAAATATATCGTCGTCATATTTTTTATTCTCGTCGAGAATATTTATTTGTAGTTTGGCGTGGAAAAAGTTTTATCCCTTCGTGAGAAAATTTATACGATTCGTAAAGAAATCGGTCGTATCTTTGCGGATAATCAGATTTTTTATACCTTTGCAACCAATATGGGAAAGATTATCGTAGCGGGCATTGGACCCGGCAGTAAAGAAGACATCACTCCTGCCGTGCTGGAAGCAGTGCGGGAGGCAGATGCCGTTGTGGGATATAAGTATTATTTCCAGTTTGTTGAGGCGTATGTGAAGCCGGGATGCGTGTGCATCGACACGGGCATGAAGAAGGAGCGCGAACGGGCCGAGCAGGCTTTCCTGCTGGCCGAGGAAGGAAAGACTGTCGTGGTGATTTCCTCGGGCGATGCGGGTTTGTATGGCATGGCCCCGCTGGTCTGGGAGATGGCTCAAAAACGAGCCTCTGGCATTGAGGTCGTGACCTTGCCCGGTATTTCGGCGTTCCAGAAGGCGGCCTCGTTGTTGGGGGCACCCATCGGCCATGATTTGTGCATCCTTTCGCTGTCAGACCTGATGACGCCCTGGGAAGTGATAGAACGGCGTATCAAGGCGGCGGCGACGGGCGATTTCGTGACGGCTGTCTATAATCCCAAGTCGCATGGGCGGTACTGGCAACTGTATCGGTTGCAGGAGCTGTTTCTCATGGAGCGTTCACCCGAAACGCCCGTGGGGTATGTCCGTCAGGCCGGACGGGACGACGAGCAGGTGACGGTCACGACGTTAGGTGCGTTCGACCCGGAGGAGGTGGATATGTTTACGGTCGTTCTCATCGGTAATTCGCAGTCGTATGTCGCTGCAGGCAAGATGATTACGCCGAGAGGGTATTATGGAGGGGAAAAGTTAGAGGTGAGAGGTGAGGGGTTAGAGGTGAGAGGTGAGAGGATGGAAATCAAGGCGGGACAGCAGATTATGATGGAGTCGTTCCGCACGATTGCCGGTGAGCTGAAGCGGAAGGACTATCCTTTAGACCACAAATGGGCGTTGTTACATGCCATCCATACCACGGCAGATTTTGACATGGAGGAACTTCTCTACACGGACAAGGGAGCCGTGGAGACATTATATAATAAGGTGGCGACAGGTGAGCTGAAAACCATCGTGACGGACGTGACGATGGTGATGAGTGGCATCCGAAAAGGTGCCTTGCAACGGTTGGGCATGGAGGCGAAGTGCTATCTGTCCGACCCGCGTGTGGCGGAGATGGCCCGTGCGGAGGATATCACGCGCACCCAGGCTGGCATCCGGCTGGCGGTGGAGGAGCATCCCGATGCGCTGTTTGCCTTTGGCAATGCCCCTACGGCGTTGATGGAGTTGTGTGGGTTGGTTCGACGGGGCAAGGCCCGTCCTGCCGGCATCATTGTCGCCCCGGTGGGCTTTGTGCATGTGCGGGAGTCGAAGCACATGGTGAAGCCTTTCAAGGACATCCCCAAGGTGATTGTGGAGGGACGGAAGGGTGGTTCGAACCTTGCGGCCACGCTGTGCAACGCCATCCTGACGTTTGATGATGCGGAACAATTGAAACCAGGAAGGGATTTGTGAATGAAGAATGAAAAATGAAGAATGAAGAATTTGCTGCCGCCATCCCATTTCCTCCCCTATAGGGGGGAGGTTAGGAGGGGGCTGAATTAAGAATGAAGAAACGGTTTATTGTTATTGGTATAAGTGACCATCCGCAGCCGTTCTTTCCGCCGGAGGTGCTGGAGATAATCGGAAAGGGGAGGGTCTTCTCAGGTGGCAAGCGTCACCATGAGATTGTTGCGCCGTTGTTGCCCGACGAGGCCCTGTGGATTGATATCACGGTGCCGCTGGAGAAGGTCTTTGAACAGTATGACCATCAATTTTCTGTCTCTCCTCTTCAAACCATCATTGTCTTTGCCAGTGGTGACCCGCTGTTCTTTGGTTTTGCCAATACCATCAGGCGGCTGCTGCCCGAGGCGGAGGTCGTGGTCTATCCCTCGTTCAATTCCTTGCAGCTGTTGGCGCACCGCTTGGTGATGCCTTACCACGATATGCGGATTGTCTCGTTGACAGGCCGTCCGTGGCATGAGTTTGACAGGGCAATGATAGAACGGGCCAGGAAGGTCGGTGTGCTGACCGACCGTGAACATACGCCTGCTGCGATTGCGGAGAGAATGCTGGAATATGGATATGCTGGTTACAGCATGTACGTGGGTGAGCACTTAGGGAATCCTGCGCAAGAGCGGGTGACATCGCTCCCGCTGGAAGAAGCGGCACGACGTGACTTTACCCAGCCGAACTGCGTGATACTCACGGAGAAGGAACCGTTGCCAGCCACACCCTTCGGCATTCCCGACGGGGACTTTGCCTTGCTCGACGGGCGGGAGAAGATGATTACGAAGATGCCCATCCGCCTGCTGACCCTTCAAGCCCTCGACCTGAGGGGACGGCATGTGCTGTGGGACATCGGTTTCTGTACGGGCAGCGTCTCGATCGAGGCACGTTTGCAGTTCCCCCATTTGCACGTCTGCGCCTTTGAGGTGCGTCCGGCGTGTGAGGCGATTATCAGAGAGAATGCCCGCCGTTTCGGTACACCGGGCATCGAGGTGCATATCGGTGACTTCCTCGATACGGACGTCAGCGGGCTTCCCCGTCCCGATGCCGTGTTCATCGGCGGTCATGGCGGGCGGTTGAAGGACATCATGGCCAAGGTGTTGACGGTACTCAATCCTGACGGGCTCATGGTGTTCAACAGCGTCACCAGCCCAAAAGTTCCTGTCAACAGTCGGCAACTGTGGGACGAAGCCTGCATGGCCTTGGGACTGAAGCAGGACCGTCCCCTGAGCATACAATTAAACGATTATAACCCCATAGAGATATTACGATGCAGAAGAAGATAGCCATTATACAGATTAGCAAGGAAGGCGAGGCCGTGGCCCAAGTGTTGCAGCGGCAACTGGATGCGGCGGTGATTGAACGACAGTCGGTTGGCGACCAATGGGCGCAGTTCGATGCGTTCGTCTTCATCGGTGCCTTGGGCATTTGTGTCCGAACGATAGCCCCATTCGTCGAAGACAAGCACACGGACCCTGCCGTGGTCTGCGTGGATAGCTTGGGACGCAATGCCATTGCCGTATTGAGCGGTCATGTCGGCGGTGCCAACGACCTGGCACGACGGGTGGCCGACGTGTTGGGTGCCTCGCCCGTCATCACCACCCAAAGCGACAATGCGGGGCTTTGGCCGCTCGACACGTTAGGCAAGCGTTTCGGCTGGACGCTGAACGAGGAGCGGGGGCTGAACGGGTGTATCTTTGCGTTCGTCCACCGTCAGCCTACGGCCCTGTTGCTAAAAGCTTACGACGAGGGTACGGACTATTTGCTGAGTACGTTGCCCAGCCATGTCACGGTGGTCAACAGCCTTGACGAGGTAGATGAAAACAAATACAAACTCCTCCTCGTCGTTTCCCCCTTCAGGGAGAATCTACCCACCGCCGTCCAGACCCTGCAATACGTCCCGGCGGTTGCCACCATCGGTTTCGGACTGGCTCATCAGGCTGCACCTGCCGAGACCATCTATCAGGAAATCGGGCAAACCCTTCAGGCACACGGCTTCCATCCCCATGCCCGCCAGTGGTGTACCATTGACGTGAAGGCCGACGAGCCGTTTGTCCATTTGCTGCGTCAGCGGGGCGAGACTGTCCGCTTCTTCACTGCCGAGGAATTGGCAGCGGTCGAAGTGCCCCATCCCAGCGACACGGTGGCCCGCCATGTGGGTACGCCCAGTGTTTGCGAGGCGGCAGCCATTTTGGGTTCCAATCACGGAAAGCTGCTGATGCAGAAGGAGAAAGGGCAGAATTGGACGGCGGCACTGGCCATTGCCCACGAAGCCCTACACCGTCGGCAGGGACACATCGAGATTGTCGGTGCGGGTCCCGGAGACCCCGACCTGGTGAGTGTCCGGGGACGGAAGATGCTGGAGCGGGCAGACCTTATCTTGTATGCCGGTTCGCTGGTGCCCCGGGCCTTGACGGAATGTCACAAGCCTGGAGCCGTGGTTCGCAGCAGTGCCGACATGAACCTGGAAGAGCAATGCCAACTGATGAAGGAGCATTATGAGCAGGGACATTTCATCGTCCGCCTGCATACCGGCGACCCCTGCATCTTCGGTGCCATTCAGGAGCAGATGGCCTTCTTCGACCGTGAGGGCATGTCGTACCACATCACGCCGGGCATCTCCTCCTTCCTGGCCGCCGCTGCCGAGTTGCGGAGCCAGTTTACCATCCCAGAGCGGACACAGACCATCATCCTGACCCGTGGTGAGGGACGTACCCTGATGCCGGAACGGGAACAATTGCACCTGTTGGCCAAGAGCCAGAGTACCATGTGTATCTTCCTCAGTGCCGCCATCGTGGATGACGTGCAGCAGGAATTGTTGCAGGAATACCCAGCAGACACACCCGTGGCTGCCTGCTATCACCTGACGTGGCCCGACCAACGCATCTATCGGGGGGTGTTGAAAGACCTTGCAAAGCTCGTCCACGACAACCACCTGACGCTGACCACCATGCTCGTCGTCGGCGAAGCCATCGACAACCGGCAGGGATTGTCGGAACTCTATAATAAGAACTTCACTCACCTTTTCAGGAAAGGCCAATGATACTGGTTTTCGGAGGAACGACGGAAGGCCGCAGGGCTGTGGAGGTGCTGGAAGAGGCGGGTACCCCCTTTTATTACAGCACGAAGACGGGCGAACAGGAGGTGCCGCTCCATCATGGTGTGGCCATCAGCGGGGCCATGGACGTTGCGGCCATGACCACTTTCTGCCGTTTAAACCGAGTGGAATTGCTGGTCGATGCCGCCCATCCGTTTGCGACGGTGCTACACCGAACGGTGGCAGAAGTGGCGGAGTGCATGGGCATTCCCGCCATACGGTTTGAGCGCATCTATCCCCCTCGTGAGCCCGACATTATTTGGTGCGACGACCTGGACGATGCCCTCCGCAAAATTGACTGCAAAGTGCTGCTCTCGACCATTGGTGTGCAGGGCATCTCCCGACTGAAACCCTTGGAAGCCCGTGGCCAGACCATCCTCTACCGCATCCTGAAACGGGAGAGTAGCATTCGGCTGGCCCACCAGCAGGGAGCCAGCGATGCCCAGTTGTGTTTCTACCCCGACACGGCAGAAGCCGACGGCGTGTTGATGAAAGAAAGTGGAACGTCGGGCGGATTTACGGAAAAAGTGGAAGAAGCCAGAAGAATGGGCATGAAAATCTATGCCATCAAACGCCCCGAAACATCCAGTATCTTCCACTGCGTCAACGGTCCCCACGGCTTGCGTCGTGCCGTCGAACACCTTTTGCCTCCGTTCTTTCCCCTGCACAGTGGACTGACGACCGGCACCTGTGCCACAGCCGCAGCCGTTGCTGCCACCCTCCGATTGCTCAAGGGGGAGACACCCGGCCAGGTTCCTGTTTTTTTGCCTGATGGGGAAACCATCAGTGTGCCTGTGGCTTACGGCCCAGACTATGCCGCTTGCATCAAGGAGGCAGGCGACGACCCCGACGTAACCAATGGCTTGGAAATTAGGGCTCGTGTGAAACTCGCAGGCCAGTTTGAGATTCATGGTGGCGAGGGCGTTGGCCGTTTCACCCTCCCCGGCTTCGACTATCCTCCCGGCGAGGCAGCCATCAACAAAGGCCCCCGCGAGATGATACGGCAGAACGTGTGTCGGTTCGCATACTCCACGCACCTGTCAATTACCATCAGTGTTCCCGGCGGCGCGGAGATTGCAAAAAAAACCTTCAATCCCCGTCTGGGCATTGAAGGTGGCATCAGCATCATCGGGGTCAGCGGCATTGTGAAGCCGTTCAGCGAGGAAGCCTTCATCGAGAGCATCCGCAAATGTATGGAGGTGGCCAAGGCCAGCGGCACAGGCCACGTGGTCATCCACAGCGGTGCGAAGAGTGAGCAATACCTTCGCCAACGCTACCCCGAACTGCCCCAGCAGGCTTTTGTGGAATACGGAAACTACATTGGTGAAACCCTGCGGATGGCCGACCAATTCGGCATTCCTGCTGTCACCCTCGGTATCATGTTGGGCAAGGCCGTGAAATTGGCAGCAGGTCATCTGGACACTCATAGCCGCAAGACCGTGATGGACAAGGATTTCGTCCGGCAAATGCTTGGCGAGGCGGGTTGCGACCTTGACATCAGCGACATCACATTGGCACGGGAGCTTTGGGACAGGATACCTTCCGAACGACTGCCTGACTTTGTGCATACGGTCGTCCGGCACTGCCTGGAACATTGCACCCCGCTCCTGCCCAACGGCAAGCTGGAAATCTTGTTAGTTAAAAATTAAAAGTTAAAAATTAAAATGCCATCCGGCACATTTGAGCATTGCGCCAGCCCATTTTAACTTTTAACTTTTAACTTTTAACCTGTACGTTATTCTTCCCTTCTTCCGAAAAGGATGGCAGCCACAACCGGGGCACCGACCAACGCCGTGACGGAGTTGACAGGCAGTGCCCCTTCAAATCCCGGCATACGGGCCACGAAGTTGCAAAACAGGGCAAGCACTGCCCCGCAAAGTGCCGTGGCCGGCATGATGATGCGATGGTCGGAGGTGCGAAAGAGGGTGCGCGTCAGATGAGGAACGGCCAAGCCGATGAACATGATGGGGCCGCAATAGGCCGTGACAATGGCAACCAGTATGCCCGACGACAGTATCACCAACAAGCGGCTGCGACGGATGTTCAGTCCAAGGTTCGCTGCATACAAGTCGCCCAAGAGCATCAGGTTCATGGGTTTGGCCAACAGGCAAGCCAAAGGTATCAGTATGCACATCAACACGATGAAAAGCATCATCTCGTCGCCGGAAACCCTGGAGAACGAGCCTAATCCCCAAACGACGAACGCCTTCACGTCCTCCTCGGGCGATAGGAATTTCAATACACCGATGATGGCATTGGCCAAATAGCCGATCATCACACCAATAATCAGCAACGTGACGTTTCCCTTCACCTTCTGCGACATCCACAGGATGAGCAGCATCACGGCCAAGGCTCCAGCGATGGCGGCCACGCTCATGGCGGCATCGCCCAAATAGCCCAGCCGGCTGAGTGCCACCCCGCCAATGCGCCCCGAAAGCAACACGACGAAGGCAACGCCCAGTGCCGAGCCATTGCTGATGCCCAAGACGGAAGGGCCTGCCAACGGATTGCGAAAGACGGTTTGCATCTGCAAGCCACTAATGGCAAGTCCAGCACCGGCAAAGACCGCCGTCAACGCTTGTGGCAGTCGGCTGCTGAAAACAATATTCGTCCAAATCTCGTTGGAGTCATCCCCCATCAAAATGCGGCACACCTCTTTGACGGGAATGTGGATGGAGCCAATGAGGAGGTTGACAATCAGCAACACCACGATGGCAACGAAGAGGATGATGAACTTAGA
This sequence comes from uncultured Bacteroidaceae bacterium, assembly GCA_905236065.1. Taxonomy (GTDB): domain Bacteria; phylum Bacteroidota; class Bacteroidia; order Bacteroidales; family Bacteroidaceae; genus Minthosoma. The sequence goes on from CAJONZ010000087.1 coordinate 46,380, forward strand.
AACTTTCATTTTTCGCTTTCCATTTTTCATTTCAGCAATCGGTAGTATCGGGGTTCGTAACCGGGTTCCACAAGCTCAGGATGGAAGATGGCCACGAAATCCTTCAGCAAGACATCGGGCTGGACGGGCGAAATCTCGTAGTAGGCTTGCTGCTTCATGTTGCAGTAAATGACCTTCTTCTCCTTGAATGCTTGGAACAGTTCGTTGCGAGGCTCCGAGGCTTTCAGGGCCTCATACGAGAACTCGCCGGGGAAACTGTTCAGGATGCGCCAGTAGTCGGCCTTGGCAGCCAGGGCATACATCTTCTCGAACTCCAAATCCTCGCCTGCAGTCTCGTCGTCGTCAATGACATACTTTGCACCGGCATCACGGAAAATCTGGGCCAGGTAGTTCCTCCCTCCCACGGCGTGCCAGTTCCCATAGTGCATCTCGCCGCTGAAGACGGTGGGAAGAGGTGAGGGGGAAGAGGTGAGAGGTGAGGGGTGAGCGGTGAGGGAATCCACTTTCGCTTTCAGGTCGTTATAGCGTTTTTCGATGCCCGCGAACACTTCATTGGCTTCGCGCTCCTTACCGATAAACATGCCCACGAACTTCACCCATTCGGCCTGCCCCAGCGGATGGAGTTCCTGGTAGCCCAAATGGGGCACCAGCGTGATGCCCGTCTCCTTGATGGCATCGTAGCCGCCGCGTTTGGAGGGCGAGATGAAAATCACGTCGGGGTTGGCGGCCAGTACCATTTCCGGGTCGAAATTGCCCTCCATGCCAATCTTCACGATGCGGCCTTCCTTCACCCGCGACAAGATGTCCTCGTTGAACAGGTTTTTCGTGCCCGTCAGCCCCTTCACCACGTCGTGGGCATCCAACACCGTGAAGTTAGACAGTTGCAAAGCCGTCATGCAAAGGGTACGCTGGATGGGCACCCGCACCTTCGTATAGCCTTCGGGTACGACGGCAGAATCGCTATGAACCAATGCAAAGCGGTCGTTCCTACCGACATTCACCAAACGAACGTCGGCAGAGTCGCACACACTGAACCCCGTGGCATACTTCACTTCGATGGAAGCCATTGTATCGACAGCGGCAGAAGTTCCATCCTCTTTCTGTTCCTTTCCTCCTTTGCCTGAACAGGCGCAGAACACCACCATGCAGGCAATCGTCCAAACCGATTTCTTCATATTTCACTCTTCATTCTTCATTTTTCACTTTTCTGTCTGCAAAGTTAGGGAGATTTTTTGTACTTTTGCATAATGAAAACCGAGAATATGTAAAAGAAAATGGAACAGACCCGGCTTTATGACCGTATTTGGGCGGCATTTATCTTCTTTACCCGCCTTCCGTTTTGGCGGTTGCATGAACCTCCGAAAGCCTGTTATAAGGCTGTGGTGGAGCATTGGCCATTGACGGGGTGGCTGACAGGAGGACTGATGGCGGCCACGCTGTGGGCGGGCATTCAGGTCTTCTCCTATCCCGTCGCCGTCTTGGTCGCCATTGCGGTGAGGATGCTTGTGACGGGTGCCTTGCACGAAGACGGCCTGGCCGACTTCTTCGACGGCTTCGGGGGTGGAGCTGGCAACCGTGAGCGCATCCTTGCCATCATGAAGGATTCGCACATCGGAACGTTTGGCGTACTCGCCCTCGTTCTCTACCTCTTGCTGCTTGCCGCCACGCTTTGCTCCATTCCCCCTCACTTCGCCCCCCTCGCCATCCTGGCCGCAGACCCCTATGCCAAAATGGTGACAGCCCAACTGGTGACGCTGATGCCCTACGCACGGAGCGAGGAGGAAGCCAAGGCCAAAACCGTTTACCGAGAAATGAGTTGGCAGCAGCAGGTCAGCCTTACGATTCAGGGCTTGCTCCCGATGGCGGTGTTCCTCTGGCTGACACATACGCCGTGGTGGCCCGTCATTCTTTTCCCTTACCTGGTGATGCTTTTCCTCAGCCATCATATCAGGAAGGCGTTGAACGGCTACACCGGTGATTGCTGCGGGGCCGTCTGTCTGTTGGTTGAATTGACTGTTTATTTAGTGATATGTGTCCTATCAAAAGAATTATCTTGATAACGGGTGGGCAACGCTCTGGCAAGAGTGAGAAAGCCGAGGAACTGGCGTTGGCGCTGAGTGCCAACCCTGTCTATCTCGCCACCGCCCACGTGTGGGATGAAGAGTTTGCCCATCGTGTCCGTCGCCATCAGGAGCGGCGGGGTCCTCAGTGGACCAACATAGAAGAGGAAATCAACCTGAGCTGTCACGACCTGACAGGCCGGGTCGTCGTCATTGACTGTGTGACCCTCTGGCTCACCAACATCTTCTTTGCAAACAACTCGGACACAGACCAATCGCTTGCGTTGGCGAAGGCCGAGTTCGACCAATTTACCATCCCTGATGCCACCTACATTTTCGTAACCAATGAGATAGGCTTGGGTGGGGTTAGCGACAACGTCCTTCAGCGCCACTTTACCGATCTGCAAGGCTGGATGAACCAGTACATCGCCCAAAAAGCCGACGAGGTCATTCTCATGGTAAGTGGAACACCCGTGAAGGTTAAAGGCCCCAGCCTGTCCTCATCCAGCCCCCTCCTAACCTCCCCCCATAGGGGAGGGACGCCATCCGGATGGACGCACTCTTTGGGAGGTGATGGGCCTCAGGGGCCGATTCTTCATTCTTTATTTTCCATTCTTCATTTTGATATACAACCCCTTGACAGGTCGTTGCAAACGGCGATACAAGAGAAGATTGACAACCTGAACAAGCCGAAGGGCTCATTGGGCAGGCTGGAGGAACTGGCCATGCAGGTATGCTTGGTGCAAGGAACCCTCACACCGAGCCTTCAGCATCCTTGCCACTTGCTTTTAGGCGGTGACCATGGAATTGAGCGTGAGGGAGTCAGCGTGTCCCCCCGCGAAGTAACCTGGCAACAGATGATAAACTTCACCCACGGAGGCGGCGGCGTGAACATGTTCTGTCGGCAACATGGCTTCAAGCTCCGCATTGTCGATGTGGGGGTTGATTACGATCTGTCGTCCGTCCCTGGGATTTTCGACCGAAAAATCGCCCGTGGCACGAAGAACTTCTTGTACGAGCCCGCCATGAGCGAGGAGGAATTTGACCGAGCCATCCAAATTGGCTCCGACCTTGTGGATGACTGCATTGCCGAGGGCTGCCGCATTCTGAGCATCGGAGAAATGGGCATCGGCAATACGTCCCCCTCCAGCATCTGGATGCACCTCTATGGCAACATACCTCTGGATGAATGCATCGGTGCGGGGGCAGGACTTGATACGCCCGGAATCCGGCACAAATGCGAGGTGCTGGCGCAGGCAGTGGAGAGGTATCGCAGACTTTATGGGGCTGATGCGCCGGCCATTGTACCGATTCGCTATTTTGGCGGTTTCGAGATGGTTGTCGCCATCGGGGCAATGCTCCGTGCAGCCGAGCAACACCTTATTATATTAATAGACGGATTTATCATGACAGCCTGTGCCGTGGCAGCCATCAAACTTTATCCCGCTGTCCAGGATTACATGATTTTCACCCACTGCGGTGATGAGAGTGGCCATAAACGGATGCTTGACATCGTTGGTGCCAAGCCGTTGCTTTCCCTTGGCCTGAGACTTGGCGAAGGAACGGGTGCCCTCTGCGCCTTTCCCCTGGTTGATTCAGCCGTTCGCATGATGAACGAGATGAACAACTTCGACAATGCGAAGATTACAAGATACTTCTAACAACAAGGCTGGTTGCGGTCAGCATGACCATGAGAACTTCTGCCGTTCTGTTTATCAGGACGGCTTTTTTCATGTCTGAGGTCGTGAGAGGACGGTCGTTGTCGCCAATATAGGGCTTGTCGAAGCATTGGCCAAAGTAGTAATGGGGGCCACCGAAACGGCAGTTGAGGATACCAGCGAGGGCCGCTTCGGGGTAGCCGCTATTGGGGGAAGCGTGATTGCGACCGTTTTTACGAACAAAAAGAAAATGCTTTCCCCTGCCGGGGGAGGACACCACCATCAGCAGCGCCGTAAGCCGGGCGGGAATAAAATTGGCAACGTCATCAATGCGGGCGGCCCAGCAACCAAAATCACGATAGCGGTCGGTGCGGTAGCCTATCATCGAGTCGAGCGTGTTCACCATCTTGTAGGCCAACATGCCGGGCGTACCCAACAGCATGAACCAGAAGAGCGGGGCAATGACGCCATCGCTCAGATTTTCGGCCAAGGTTTCGAGTGCGGCGGTGCGAACCTCCTGGGCGGAGAGTTCAGAGGTGTCGCGGCCCACGATACGGGCTACCTGCTTGCGCCCCTCATCGAGCGAGCGGTCAAGGGCGAGGAAAACAGCGCGAACTTCACGGATGAGAGTGGTGCCGGCAAGGCAATAGAAGATGATGATGGTGTCGAAGGGGATGCAGAGTGCATGGTTCAGAAGGCATAATTGACAGCGTAGGAACTGTATGGTACAGAAAACAAGGAGAATGAGGAAGACCGCCATGATGGCACCCTTCGCCTTGCGATGCTTCCCTTTATTCAACCTTTTCTCTCCGAAGGAAATGAGGCGACCGAAGCCTACGACCGGGTGGGGAAGCCATGCAGGGTCGCCCAAGAGCAGGTCGAGCAACCAGGCAATGAGCAAGGGGAGGATAGAGGTGAGGGGGGAGAGGTGAGAGGGGAAAACTAAAAAAATTGCTTCCGTCATTGTTTCTTATTGTTTTTTGAATCCATGAATTGTTTGATGGCTTCCACGAGTGCGTCGTTCTCTTCTGGAGTCTGGGCTGCAATGCGGAAGTGACGGGGTGTGAGTCCACGAAAATTGGAGGCATCGCGGATCAGCATCTTGTGTTCCTGTGCAAGGTATTCCTTCAGGACGGCAGCAGTGGAAACGTCGAGCTGGCAAAGCATGAAATTGGTGTCTGTGGGCAGGACGCTCACTCCCTCAATCTCGCTGAGGCGTTTTTGGAGTCGCAACACCTCGGAATGGTCGGGATGGCAGATGAGTTCATCGTGCCGTAGCAGGAACTTCCCGGCTTCTATGGCAAGGGCCGACACACTCCAGGGGCGCATTTGCCGGCGTAGGGCGGCAGCATGTCGGCGGGAGGTGACGATATACCCCAGTCGCAGACCGGGGACGGCGTAGGTTTTGGTCATGGAATGGATTTGGACGATGTTGCCATGCCGTAAGGCGGCCTTGGCCGACAGGATGTGTCGGTGGGTGTAGTGTTCGTAGGATTGGTCGATGATGACCAAATCGTAGTTCCTTACCATTTCGCCAAGGACGTTCCGAGGTGTGACCCTTCCCGTGGGATTATTGGGATTGCACAGCCAGATGGCGGTGTGCGTGAGGTCTTGTGGCGGAAACAATCGGATGGCATCGTCGTACTCGCTGAAACTGGTTGCTGGAACAACGTGCTTCATTCGGAAGGTCTGGGCTATCAGGTAGATGGCCTCAGTGGCTCCGCTGGTCACGATGACGCAACGAGGGTCTATGCCGTGACGTTCGGCAATCATCGCTTCCAGTGTCCATGCCTCTGGCTCAGGGTAATGGGTGATAAGTTCGGGATGAAGGAATAGGTGCTTCCTCAGCGCGTCGTGTTGGTGGAAGGGCGTACAGATGTTGGAGGAGAAGTCGCTCCTGATGTCGTCGTATTGGTAAGCGTCGTCGCCGTGTCCGTGAATCATGGGGCTTGGAGTATTTGGTAAATGCGGTCGATGTCCACATGCTTTCGCACATGGTCGGCGAGGCGGTTGTATTGTTCTTCCTTGAAAGCTTGGTAGTCGAATGGCTTCACGTCTCCAGTCATTTTCTGGGCGAAGGGGCGAAGCAGGAACTCGACAAAGTCGGCATTGTCGAGAATGCCGTGAACGTAGGTACCCATACATTTGTCGTCGAGAAGATAGCCATCCTCCCGACCATCGCTCAGATGCAGAAGGGGAGAGGCTTTTGCTTCGCCAAGAGGTGTGGTCTGGCCCATGTGGATTTCATAGCCGGTTCCATACTGACAGGCTACCTGACGGGTAATCTTTTCACCATTCATCGTCGTGGTGACAGGCAGGAGGCCCAGACCGGGCAGGCGGTCGATGTCCCCCTCCACACGTTCCGGGTCGAGAACTTCCGCACCCATCATTTGGTAACCGCCGCAGATGCCCAACACCGATGCACCGTCGCGGTGGGCTCGGATGATGGCTTGCGCACAACCATTGTGACGCAACTCATAGAGGTCGTGAAGCGTCGATTTGGTTCCTGGCAAGATGATGATGTCTGCCTGACGGATGTCCTCGACGTTGTTGGTATAGAACAGGTGGATGCGAGGGTCTTGTTCCAGTGCGTCGAAGTCGGTGTAGTTGGAAAGGTGTTGCAACATGATGACGGCAACGTTGACCTTGCCTTGCTGCATCATGAAGGACTTCTTAGCCAGGGCCACGGAGTCCTCCTCCTCAATATGGATGTCTTTATAATAGGGGATCACGCCAAAGACGGGTACGCCGCAAATCTCTTCAAGCATCCGTCTGCCTTCGTCGAAGAGGCGGAGGTCGCCGCGAAACTTGTTGATGAGGATGCCTTTGATGAGTTGCTTGTCTTCCGGGGTTTGCAGGGCGATGCTGCCATAGACGGAGGCAAACACGCCGCCTCGGTCGATGTCGGCCACCAAGATGACGGCGGCCTGGGCATGGCGGGCCATCGACATGTTTACCAAGTCGCGGTCTTTCAGGTTGATTTCGGCAATACTGCCGGCCCCCTCCATGACGATGGGGTTGTAGCGCAGGGCGAGACGATTGAAGGCGTTGCACACTTCTTTGCGGAAATCGATGTCCGACGTTCCACGCCGCCAATAGTCATACGCATCCTTGTTGCCGATGGGCTTGCCATGGAGCACCACTTGTGAGGTGTGGTCGCTCTGCGGTTTCAGGAGCAGCGGGTTCATGTCGGTATGGCAGGGTATGCCTGCGGCCTCGGCCTGCACGGCCTGGGCGCGGCCAATTTCCAGACCCTCTGGCGTGGCGTATGAGTTCAGGGCCATGTTCTGCGCCTTGAAGGGGGCTGGGGCGTAGCCGTCCTGACGGAAGATGCGGCAAAAGGCTGCGGCCACGATGCTTTTACCCACGTCGCTGCCTGTGCCGGCGAACATGATGGGGCGTAACACTTTTCTCATAACGTTTCGTTGGCTAAGATAAAAAGATAATCGGAAAGGCGGTTCATCATGACCAATATCTCTTCGTCAACCGCGTATTGACGACGGAGTGACCAAAGCCTTCTTTCCACCGTGCGGGTCTGTGTACGAGCCAAATGGATGACGGCGGAACAGGTACTTCCATCGCCGGGAATGACAAACCCACCGCCCGTTCGTCCCTTGTCGATGGCCTCTTCCATCCGTGACGTCAACTCCTTGCAGTGCAGTTCCCTCGGATTCGTCAGCCCTTCGGGGGTCGCCACGTGGCTCATGATGGTCATCAGGGTACGTTGGATGTTTTCTATGAAGACGCGGCTTTCTGCCTGGGGAGGCATCATGGAGCGTACCACTCCCAACAAGGCGTTCAGATGGTCTATCTCTCCGTTTGTCTCAATGCGCACATCGTCCTTGGGTACCCGCACACCGTTGCGCAGGCTGGTCTCTCCCTGGTCGCCTGTCTTCGTGTAAATCTGTTTCATATCTGGTACAAATGGGTGTAGCTGGCTAAGACGTTCTTATATCTGAGTATGGGGGTGGGGACGGGATTTCCCTTGGCATCATAGACCTGAACGACGCTGTCGGGCCATGTGCCTGCAAACTGCGTATAATGAAATTCATGTCCACGGTACTCCCTGCCGTCCAGCGTAAATCGGCGGTAACCCAAAGAGAGTTTCCGGTCGGCCTTTCTCGCCGTAATGGTGTAGGGGAACACGCCACATGCGGGAAATTCGCCCTCGTCGCTGACGATGCTTTTGCAAAGATACATCATTCCACCACATTCTGCCACAATCCTGCCTCCCCGTTCGGCATAATCCCTGATGGCATGACGACAAGCTTCATTGGCGGCCAATGCCTCCAAGTGCCTTTCGGGATAGCCGCCGGGCAAGTAGAGCAGGTCGGTATGGTTTAATTGGGGCGTTTCGGTTTCAGGGTCGAAGAATGATACACGGCCCAGACGGTCGATGTTCTCCTGATAGATGAAGGAGAAGGATTCTCCGTTTCGTGCAATCAGCGTGTTAAGAGGCTTTTCCATGCAATATGTTTTTCTATCATTTGGGTCAGTGTCGTGCAGTCGGTCGCTTCTGAGAAGTCGAGTCCCAGGTAGCGTGTACCTTGTTCGATGTGGCTGTCGCGGGGCAGACAGCCCAGGCACGTCAGGTTTAAATCCTCGCACACTTGGCGGAGCATCTGGATGTGTTTCTCCGATCCTACCTTATTAAATATTACGCCCGCAAAGCGGACATCTTCCCTGAAACGGATAAAGCCGGAAAGCAATGCAGCCATCGAATAGCCTGAAGAGCGGGCATCGACCACCAACACCACGGGTATGTCGAGTAGGCGGGCAATCTCCGCCGACGAGCCTCGGTCGCGGTCATACCCGTCAAAAAGCCCCATCATGCCCTCCACGATGCAGATGTCGGCATCGGCCCCATATTGTGCAAAGAGTTCCCGGACATGTTCGGGCGTGGTCATGAAGGTGTCGAGGTTGATGCTTGGTCTTCCACATACGGCTTCATGAAACTTTGTGTCGATATAGTCTGGGCCACACTTGAAGGGTTGCACACGATATCCCTTGTTTGTCAGCAGTGCCATCAGCCCCCGTGCAAGGGTTGTCTTGCCCGAGCCGCTGGTGGGTGCTGCGATGAGGAATTGAGATTTCATGCTGCAAAAGTACTCATTTTTGCATTATTTTGCACGGCGACAGCAAATTTTTCACTTTTCGCTCTTCATTTTTCGCTTTATTCCTTATCTTTGCGCCGAAAATGGTAATCGGAGCGGAAAGACCGTCCCGATGTAAGGGAAGCCGGTGAGAGTCCGGAACTGTACCTGCAGCTGTAATCCTCTTTTTAGGGTCTGCTTGTAGAACACCACTGGAAGAATGGAAAATTCCGGGAAGGTAAGCAGGCCGAGGAGAGTCAGAAGACCTGCCAGAAACACTTGAGTACGCCTCGTACAGGAAAATACGGTGCGGAAAAGAAGGATTTTTTTATGGGAAACAGACAGAAATGGGCGCTTGGCCTTTGGCTGGTGTTTGTTTGTGCGTTTGCTCAAAACCAGAAACGTACGGACGTAAACCTGCAGGAGGTGGTGGTGACGGGCACGGGTACGCAGCATTTGTTGAAAGACGCACCTGTGCAGACGGAGGTCATCAGCCATCGCCAGCTACAGCAATATGCGGGACGAAGCATTGAGGACATTCTTTCAGGGCTGACTTCCAGCTTCGATTTCAATGAGAATGACATGGGGTCGCACTTGCAAATGAACGGTCTCGGCAACAGCTATGTGCTCATCTTGATTGACGGTCGCCGTCTGCATGGGGATAATGGCGGAGAGAACGACCTCTCACTCATCGACCCGCAGAATATAGAGCGGATAGAGGTGGTGAAAGGAGCGTCTTCGGCCCTCTATGGTAGCGATGCCATAGCCGGTGTCATCAACATCATCACCCGACGGCACACCAGCCAAGGACTGATGCTGGAGAATACAAGTCGTGTGGGCAGTTATGGCGATGTGCGGCAACACAATGGCCTGGCCTTGAACTACGGAAGGGTATCAAGCTACACGAATTTCCAGTTGCAACACAGCGACGGGTGGCAGAACACATCCGAAGAGGCTCCCTCGCAGACGGAGTATCACATTACCGATTCGCGGAACCAGACGGTGAACCGACATACCAATTGGCAGGTGGCCGAACGCTTGACCTATCAGCCGACGCGCCAGCTTGAGTTTTATGCCGACGGAAGTCTTTACCGCAAACGCATTTACCGCCCCTGCGGGCATCATCGGGGCGTCGATGTGAAGACTTACGACCTGCAATACAACAACGCCTCGCTCTCGGCGGGTGGCAAGTGGAAAATCAATGACGACAACTTCATCACGCTCGATGCGGACTGGAAGCGCCATGCCTACAACTATGCCTACACGGACACGACCCTGACGGACGGCTACATCAAGGGGCGCTTTACCAACTACTATCCTTATTTCCCAGGTGACAGGGAGTTGCAGAGTGACCAGCGTTTGGTCAACGTTTTGCTGAAGGGGGTTTTCTCGCTCCCTTACGAGCAACGTCTCAGCGCGGGTTTTGAATACCGCTACGACTGGTTGAAAGCACCGATGCGGGTGGCTGATGGCAAGGCCACGGACAACACCGAGGCACTCTACGTGCAGGACGAGTTCTCACTGCTTTCGCCACTTTACCTCACCGCCGGTCTGCGCCTCACTCGTAATGAGGGCTTCGGCACTCGTCTCACCCCCAAGGTTTCGGCCATGCTGAAATTAGGCGATTTCCGCATCCGTGCCACATGGAGCCAAGGCTACAAGACCCCCACACCCAAGGAACTCCATTATCAATACGTCCGCAACATGAACGGAGTCTATCTCTACCTTGGCAACGAGAACCTGAAGGCACAAACCTCCAACTACTTCGGCTTGAGTGGCGAATATAGTATCGGGCATCTGACGCTGACCGTCGCCCCCTATTATAATAAGGTGGAAAACATGATTGCCTTGGTCACCATTCCCACCCGTGAGGCTCCGGGCAGCCTGCTTACGAAATACGACCCCATCCGGGTGCGTCAGTATCAGAACATCGAGGACGCCAAGACGTGGGGCGTGGATGTCACCGTGCGCTACCAGTCCCGCCACTTCACTGTGGGAGGCTCCTACAGCTACCTTGACACTGAGGCCAACCAATATAGTTCCGAGGACGAGAAGCAGGCAAAGAAAAAAAGAAAGGAGGAACAGGCCACCGAGCCAGCCATGCGGCGGGTGACCATCGACGGCATGGCTCACCACAAGGCCAACGTGTATGTCACTTGGAACCATGATTTCTCCAAGTGTTACCAGTTGGGCGTGGGACTCTACGGACGCTTCTCCTCCAAACGCTACTATCAGATTGACGGCGACGGCAAGGGCTATCAGCTGTGGCGCCTCTCGACCACCCACCAGTTTGGCGAGCATTTCCGCTTGGAGGCTGGCGTAGATAACCTCTTCAACTATGTCGATCGTACCCCCCACGGTCTGCACCTCGGCACGACGACGCCAGGTCGCACCTTCTACACCTCGCTGACCGTGCGTCTCAACAAAGGCAAGAAACTTACCAACAAATATAAGTCTAACTTTAAATCAAACCAAAACGATGAACAAGATTAAGAATCTGATGCTGGGTCTGGCGACCCTCATCCTCTGTGCAGCAGTCACAGCTTGTAGTAAAGATGACAAAGAGAACAACAGCGCCAACGGCGGAGCGAACGAACCAGCTTCACGCTTCGAGCAGTATCAGCAGGCTGTCAACAACATTGTCAACAGTCAGAAAAGGAGCGACAAAGTCATTCTTCTCGTAGCCTTTGGTTCTACCTGGGAGCAGGCCTACGACACCTTCGACAAGGTAATCGATGACTACAAGAAAGATTTAAGATTTCAGGGCTGGGATGTCTTTCTCTCCTTCTCCTCGGCCATCTGTATCAACAATGCCCGTGCGGGTGAGAATGTGGCTCCAAAGGATTTCTACGACCCCGAGCACTTCCTCACGGCTATCGGTAAGGCTGGCTACAAGAAGATTGTCGTACAGTCACTGCAAGTCATCCCCGGCGAGGAATACCGCCGTGTGCGTGACAGCTACGTGAAAGACTTCATGAACAACCGTAACGGCGACTTCACCGATGCTTACATGAAGAGCATCGACCGTCAGGTCGCTATCGGCACTCCGCTTATGGCTGAGGAGAGCGACGCACAGACGCTGGCCACCACCCTGAACGACGAACCCGATGTGCAGGCTGCCGTCCAGCAGGGCATCGTCGCCTTCATGGGTCACGGTAATCCTGTGGGCTACGACTACTATGGCGGCAACATCCGCTACCTGCAGTTGGAGAAGTACCTCCGTGCTATTCCTACAGTTGGACAGAACTACTACGTAGGTACTGTTGATATGGCCGACACTTATGCTGAGAACGTACTTGAGCACATCGCAGGTGGTACCTTCACCTACCAGGTTGGTTCTCTGGCTGAGACCGTCACCTATCCTACAAACAATGCAACCCAAGCCCAGCTCTTCGTGCTGATGTCCATTGCCGGTGACCATGCCCACAACGACATGGCCGATCCCGAGGACCCTGAAAGTTGGTTCAGCCTCTTCAATGCGGCTGGCATCACCACAAAGGCAGAAGAAACCAATTTCACTGAAATCTGCTGGAAGAATTACGATCCCACTCAGGAAGGCTACATTCCCGGTCTCGCCGAGCGTTCTGCCGTTCGTGCATTGTGGATGAAACACACATGGAATGCTATTATGACCCTCGGTACTGATAAGGCACTTTCCACACCTACAACGGAACCAGCTGAATAATAACGCAATCCATGAAGCTATTCATACGCACGATGTGCCTTATGGCAGCACTCTCTTCCTTGGAGGGTGCTGCCTTTGCGCAAATCCACACACCGATTGAAGCGCAAGAGCGTACCACCTCTGAACGGAATCTCACCTCTTCCCCCTCACCTCTCCCCTCCCAAACCCTGAACCCCGTGGTCGTTACGGGTTCGGGCCATCACCAACGCCTGAAGAGTACGGCCACGCCCGTCCATGTCCTGACGGCACAGGAGATTCATGAGCAAGGCATCACGAACTTCGGCGACGCACTGACACGAATGCTGCCCCAGGTGTCCATGGCTCCCAACTCCATGGGGTCGTTTCTCCGCCTGAACGGACTCGGCAACAAATACATCCTCATCCTCATCAACGGACAGAAACTGTCGGGCGACATTTCCAACAACGTTGAGCTTTCCCGCGTGAACATGGCCCGTGTCAAACGGATTGAGATTCTGGACGGTGCCGCCTCTTCGCTCTATGGTAGCGATGCCATCGGCGGTGTCATCAACATCATCACCGACCAGCCCACGCAGCAATTGATCGGCCTGACCAGCGACACAAGGGTCTCGGGGCATGGCCAACTCACGGAGGCCGTCACGCTCGACATCTACAAAAGCGGCTTCGGCTCCTATACGTCCTATACCCACGACCGTGCCGACAGCTACCAGAATACGGATTTGGAATATAAGAAGGACTCGGAGACGGAGACGCAGCGGACGATTGCCCCGCTCTTTACAGGCTACCGTTCCCATGTCCTGGGACAGAAATTCACCTATTCCGCCGGGAAGCACTGGGCACTGAATGCCGGACTGGACTATTCCGACAAGCTGACCGACCGTCCCGAAACCCATCCCGACCTGCCGGGAGGCACTGACTACGAAATGCGCTACAAGGGGCTTCGTTGGACGGCTGGCGGCATCTACAAATTCTCGGCAAAGAACTCCTTGCAGGCCACCTTCACCGGCGACCGTTTCCGCTATGGCAAGGAGTATGACGTGGCCACCAAGACGAATGCCATAGGCGACTACGTGCAGTCGAAGGAGCAACGCACCCTGGAAGGCGACCTGAAGGCCATCCTCTCCCTCGTGGAGGGCGGTACCACCATTTTTGGTGCCAATGGGCGGAAGGACTGGCTGACGGCCACTTCTGGCGACATCGACCAGCATGTCTATACCCTCGCTGCCTATGCCCAGCACGAACAGCGGTTCCTGCGCTGCATGACGGCGACCCTTGGTCTGCGCTACACCAACCACGAGACTTTTGGCAGCCAGCTGACCCCAAAAGCCGTGCTGATGGCTTCCCCTGGCGACTTCCGTCTGCGAGCCACCTATTCCGCAGGTTTCCGCGCTCCGGGGCTTGACGAAATCTACTATCGCTACTTCTCCGTCAACCGAGGGAAGGCGCAAATCATTTTCGGAAACCGCGACCTCAAGCCTGAGCGCAGCCATTACGTCTCGCTGAATGCCGAATACCGCAGCGATGCCGTGGCCGTGAGCCTTACGGGATTCATCAACCGCATCAACAACATGGTGGTGCGGCAGGACATCCCCGTCGATGAGGCTTCACGCACTGCGCTCCGTCAGGAGTTTCCCGAAATGACAGAACGGCAGGCCGACAAGCTCGAACGCTATTCCCACTATCAGAACAGCGACCTTGGCGATGTCAAGGGACTGCAAGTCAACGTCTCTGCAAACATCTTCAGGGGCTTCAACCTCTCGGCTAATTACGCCTACACCTACGCCCGTACCAAGACTGGTGGCGAGTGGGTCACGATGGAGCGCAGCATCCGCAACGTTGCCACGATTGCTGCCAACTGGCACCACACTTGGGGAGCTTACAGCCTTCACGTCAACCTCAACGGACGGTTGCAGTCGGAAACCTATTACACCGCCTACGAGGATGCCCCTGGCTTCGGTATCTGGAATCTCAACACCACCCATACCTTCCGTGCCTGCAAATGGGCTGTCATAGAGCCCTCCATCGGCATCGACAACCTGTTCGACCGCGTGGATCGTCGCATCGACTCTGCCAACCGCAAATATGCCCTCTACTCCCCTGGCCGTATGCTTGTGGCCGGCTTGAGGATACAATTTAAATAATCATTGTTTCTCGGACAAAACGGATAGATGTAATCCGCCGGGTCTCCTTGCAGAGGCTCGGCGGATAAATCTTTTTTGGGGGATTAGTCGTGCATGTTCTGTGCATGGCAAGCATCAATCACCTTTATAGTGTCCCCCTCTATCGTGTAGGCATAGTACCATTTGTCGGTGTTCGCCATGTGGTAGTCCGCCCATCGGCTGATGGTGGGGCGGCGGTGCGCTTGGTGTAGAAGTACTTATACTGCTGCATCTTCGTAGATAGCCTTGATGTCCTTCATCGTCAGTTCGTATGCCTCTTCGGGGGTATAAAGTTCCTTGTCCATGTCGGGGAACTCCTCCTCCTGCGGTATGTCAGCCAGCGGTTTCGTCCTTATGGGTTTCACGCTCTCCATGAGCATCGTCACCAACTGTAGTTTTTGGTTGTCATCCAAATCCTTCACCAGCCCCCAGTAGTGTGTGATGGGACGAGTGGTGCGTCTTCTTGTTGTTATAGCTGCCATAGTCGTTGTTGTCTATGTGAATACGGCTGCAAATATACATGAATTTTCTCAGACGCAAGCCGGTCTAATAAAGATTTTTCATTTTCTTTAGAGGAATGGTACAACTTTTTTGGAATTACACTGCAAAAATTCGCTATTTTTTTAGGCTCACCCATCATTTGGCTCGGTTTCTGGCAGTACGCAGGACTTTTGCTGCGATGACGCAGAACTCTATTCGTCAGTAGAGTACTGCGTGAAATCGAGTAGAGTACTGCGTCATCTCCGATAGAGTTCAGCGTGATTTTAGCGTTTTATTATTTCTACGGAGCCCTCCTTTTCCTCCTTGGCTCCGTAGAAAAATTGTTACGCAGAAAGAGGGCAATCGCGGATAGCCATGAAAAGCTTTACGTCTGCCTGAGGAACAGTTTCAGGGTGAAACAGGAAAGTTTTTGGGCTTTGCTTTGGTGGTTTGGCGGAAGTGGCGTAATTTTGCAGAGGAAAAATAAATAAAAGAAAATGAGAAGTGTAACAGAAATCTTGCAGCAGACGGACAGGACGCTTTTTTCGTTTGAGGTGCTGCCGCCGTTGCGAGGAAAAAGCATAGAACAAATTTACGGCACGATTGACCGCCTACTGCCGTTTGATCCTGCGTTCATTGAAGTGACAACCCATCGTTCGGACTTTGTCTATAAGGAAGTGGGCAACGGGCAATACCAGCGGGTGGAGGAGCGACTGCGTCCGGGCACCGTGGCCATTGCCTACGCCATCCGGCAGAAGTACGACGTGCCAGTGGTGCCACACGTGATTTGCAGTGGCTACAGCCAGCAGGAGACGGAGTACGAGCTTTTGGATCTTTCGTTCCTGGATTTGAAGGACTTGCTCGTGCTGCGGGGCGACAAGTCGAAGCAGGATGCGCGTTTCATTCCGAAGGAGGGCGGCCTGCGGTATGCCTCGGAGCTGTGCGAACAGATTAACCGCTTCAACCAGGGGCTGTTGCTCTTCGGTGAGCAGCATGAGCTGTGTGGGGAACGTCCCTTCAGCTACGGCGTGGCAGGCTACCCGGAGAAGCATGAGGAGGCCATGAGCATGGCCAGCGACCTGCGGGCCCTGAAGCGCAAGGTGGAACTGGGTGCGGGCTATGTCGTCACGCAGATGTTTTTCGACAACGAGAAGTATTTCCAGTTTGTGGAACGGTGTCGTGAGGCGGGCATCAACGTGCCCATCGTGCCTGGCCTGAAGCCACTGGGCACCCTGAACCACTGCACGGCATTGCCCCGCACGTTCAGGGTCGATTTCCCCGAGGAACTGGCCAACCGCCTGGAGAAGTGCCGGACGAACGAGGACGTGAAAGCCGTGGGCACGGAGTGGTGCATCCGCCAGTGCCGGGAACTGAAGAGCCGGGACGTGCCCTGCCTGCATTTCTACACGATGAATGCTGCCACGCAGATTGAACACATTATGAAGGAAGTATGAAAGAGACGCTAAGAGAGGCTTTGGGAAAACGGTTGCTGCTGTTGGACGGCGGGACGGGTTCGGTGCTGATGCACGGCAATAACGACGAGCTGAACCTGACCGACCCGGAGGCCGTGAGGGGGCTGCACCGCCAATATTTGGAAGCGGGAGCCGACATCGTGACGACCAACACGTTCAGCGGTCAGCGGATTTCGCAGCGGGAGTACCATCTGGAGGACCGGGTGCGGGAGCTGAACCTCGCCGCCGCCCGCATTGCCCGCGAGGAGGCCGACCGCATGACCACCCTGACGCCGGAGCGTCCGCGCTACGTGTTGGGCGACGTGGGGCCGACGAACAAGATGCTGTCGATGAGCGAGGACGTGAACGACCCCGCTGCCCGCAGCATCACGTTCGACGAACTGGAAAGCGCCTACCTGGAACAGATACTGGCCCTGCTGGAGGGTGGCGTGGATGGCATCCTGGTGGAGACCATCTTCGACACGCTGAATGCGAAAGCGGCCATCTCGGCGTTTGTAAAAGCAAAAGAACAGAATCGAGCGGCGGGCCCGGAAGGCCGGCCTACGCCGGAGATTCTGCTCAGTATGACCATCAGCGACAGCAGTGGCAGGACGTTGAGCGGACAGACGGTGACGGCCTTCGTCACGTCGGTACGCCATGCCGACCCGCTTGCCGTGGGCCTGAACTGCGGGCTGGGTGCCAGCGGCATGTTAAACTACCTGCGGGAGATGGCGGCCTGCGCCCCCTGCTATGTGAGCTGTCACCCCAATGCGGGACTGCCGAACCAGACGGGTGGATACGACGACACGCCCGAAGAGATGTGTCGCCAGATGCAGGTGTTCCTGGACGAGCGGCTGACGAACATCATCGGCGGCTGCTGCGGTACGACTCCGGCTCACATTGCCGCCATGCGGCAGATGATTGATGCCTCGGAGACCGCCATCCGCCAACCCGTGAAGGCCGAGAACAAATTGCAGCTGAGTGGACTGGAACGCTTTGCCTTTGGCAAGGAGGATTTTGTCTGCGTGGGTGAGCGGTGCAACGTGGCCGGTTCGCGCAAGTTCCTGAGA
Source organism: uncultured Bacteroidaceae bacterium (assembly GCA_905236065.1). Lineage (GTDB taxonomy): Bacteria > Bacteroidota > Bacteroidia > Bacteroidales > Bacteroidaceae > Minthosoma. Next base: position 64,015 of record CAJONZ010000087.1, read on the forward strand.
CTCATCAACGAGAAGAATTATGAAGAGGCACTGGGCATTGCCCGCAAGCAGATTGACGACGGTGCCATGGTGATTGACGTGAACATGGACGACGGTCTGCTCGACACGCAGTCGGAGATGCGGACGTTCCTGAACCTGCTGATGAGCGACCCGGCCATCTGCCGTGTGCCTGTGATGATAGATTCCAGCCGGATTGAGGTGATTGAGGAGGGACTGAAATGCTGCCAAGGCAAGTGTGTGGTAAACAGCCTGAGCCTGAAGATGGGCGAGGCGGCGTTCTTGGAGAATGCCCGCACCATGAAACGCCTGGGAGCCGCCGTCATCGTAATGTGCTTCGACGAGGAGGGACAGGCCACCGACTATGAGCGTCGCGTGAGCATCTGCCAGCGGGCCTACAAGCTGTTGACGGAGGAAGTGGGATTCGACCCGAACGACATTATTTTCGACCCGAACATCCTGACCATAGCAACCGGCATGGAGGAACATGCCAATTACGCCAGCGACTTCATCCGCGCCACGCGCTGGGTGACGGAAAACCTGCCGGGAACGAGGGTGAGCGGTGGCTTGTCGAACCTGAGTTTCGCTTTCAGGGGCAACAACTATGTGCGGGAGGCCATGCATGCCGTGTTCCTGCACCTGGCAAAGCCCAACGGAATGGGCATGGCCATCATGAATCCGGCTACGGCGATGGACTATTTCTCCATCCCGGCGGAACTGGCTTTGGCCATCGTGGAAGTGATGCTGAACCTGTATCCAGAGGCCAGTACACGACTGGTGGAAGAGGCACAGCGGGTGCAGAGCGGGGCTCAGGGTCAGCATGGCGGGCCTGGTCCGCGTGGAGCCCAGGGGCAAGAAGATAAAAAAGAAAAGCGTGTGGTTGCCGACACGCCAGAGGCCCGGCTTCGGGAGGCCCTGGTAAATGGTAGCGGAGAAACCTTGGAGGCCGACCTGAAGGAGCTGCTGGGTCGTGGCGACACGCCCTTGCAGATTATCTCAGGGCCACTGATGGACGGCATGAACAGGGTAGGGGAACTGTTTGGTGCGGGAAAGATGTTCCTGCCGCAGGTGGTGAAGACCGCCCGGACCATGAAGAAGGCTGTGGAGATTCTGAACCCCTACATGGAAAGCGGCGACCAGACGACGGCATCGAAGGCAGGGAAGATTCTGATTGCCACGGTGAAGGGCGATGTGCATGACATCGGGAAGAACATCGTCTCGGTGATTATGACGTGCAACAATTTTGAGGTCATCGACCTTGGGGTCATGGTGCCGAAGGAGAAAATTGTGGAGACGGCCCTGCGTGAAAAAGTAGATATCGTCTGCCTGTCGGGACTGATTACGCCTTCGCTGGAAGAGATGTGCCATGTGGCCACAGCCATGCAGGAGGCGGGACTCAACGTCCCCATCATGGTGGGAGGAGCCACCACTTCGCCTGTCCATACAGCCGTGAAGATTGCACCACTTTACGAGGGTGGGGTGTTCCACATGCGCGATGCCTCCATCAATCCCGTGCTGGCCTTGAAATTGCTCGACCCGCAACAACGGGAGGAGATTCTGGCCAATAACCGGCAAGAGCAAAAGCGGCTGCGGGATGCACAGCAGCAAGCCAAAGAGATACAGCAGATTCAGCAAGAGCAATCGGCAGCCCTGGGAAAGGCCACGCCCGTGCAAAGACGCTTCCGGTGCGACTGGACGACGTATGAACCGCCTGTGCCGCCGTTCATCGGACAACAGGTGCAGGCCGGCATTCCCATCGGGGAACTTTTGCCGCTGTTCAACTGGAAAATGTTCTACCTGCCTTGGAAGGTGAAGGAAGGAAGTGCCGAGGCCGAGTCGTTGAAGGCTGACGCAAACCGCCTTTTGAAGGAAATGGCGGGGGACAAAGCCTACGACATGCGACTGCTCCAGGCGTTTTACCCGGCCAAAGGTGGGGAGGCGCAGATTGAAGTGACCTTGCGACAAGGAAAGCATGAGGAGGCTTGCCCGTGCTGCAACCGCACGGTCGTCCTGCCTACGCCCCGGCAGCAACATGCCGAAGGAGTCTGCAAGAGCCTGTGCGACTACATCGCGCCACAGGGCAATGATTTTGTCGGTGTGTTTGCCGCCACGGTGAGCGAGGCTTTCATCAAGCGATTGGAGGCTTTGAAGCAGCGTCAGGGAAACAGCGACTACGATACACTGTTGCTGCAAACCCTCGGCGACCGCCTGGTGGAGGCAGCCAGCGAATGGGCACACAGGGCTTTGGGCTGGAAAGGCATCCGTCCTGCCGTGGGCTATCCCTCCCTGCCCGACCAGAAGGCCATCTTCCGTCTGGCGGAGATGATAGACTACGGAGCGATTGGCATTTCGCTCACGGAGAACGGTGCCATGTACCCGCAAGCCTCGGTCAGCGGACTGTACATCGGAAACCCAGAGGCAGAGTATTTCCCAGTATAAAACATAAAACCTAACACCTATGAGAATTAAGAGATTGATTGCTTTCCTTGTTGCCACGACGTGTGTGACAAGCCTTTTCGCCCAGCATACGGAGCGGACATTCGTGTTGAAAAACTCGGCTGACGGACAGTCGGAGATTACGGTCTATCTGCCGAACGCCACAGCGGCGGCCAATGCCAACGGACGGGCGATTGTGGATTGTCCCGGTGGTGGCTACAGCCATCTGGCCATGAATCACGAAGGACACGACTGGGCTGAGTTCTACAACGAGCAGGGCATTGCCTACGTGGTGCTGAAATACCGTATGCCGAACGGCGACCGAGAGATTCCGCTGGGCGATGCCTATCAAGCCATTCGGACGGTGCGCGACAGCTGCAAGGTGTGGCACATCAATCCGAACAACGTCGGCATACAGGGCTTCTCGGCAGGAGGACATTTAGCCTCGGCCGTATCGACCCATGCCCCATTTGAGGTCCGCCCCGATTTTTCCATCCTGTTCTATCCCGTCATCTCGATGGACGAACGGCTGAGTCACAAGGGCTCATGCGTCGGTTTCCTCGGTGAGAAGCGGACGGACGAGAAACTGGTGAAGGAATGGAGCAGCGACCAGGCTGTGCGACGTCACCTCACGCCACCAGCCATCCTGATTTTGGCCAACGACGACCGTGTCGTGCCGCCGGCTACGAATGCTGCGGCCTACTATACGGCCATGCGCCGGGCGGGCAACAACTGTAGTTTGTTCTGCTATCCGTCGGGCGGGCACGGATTCGGTTTCCGTGACAACTGGAAATACCATGAACTGATGAAAGCCGAATTGCGGCAGTGGCTGGCCGACCTCAAGATGCCCGCCGAGACTGCGCTCAAGGTGGCTTGCATCGGAAATAGCATCACCGACGGAGCCGGCATCGACATGGCGGAAGTCCTCAGCTATCCTGCCGTACTGGGCAGGCGGCTGGGCAGTGGCTATGCCGTCAAGAATTTCGGCGTGAGTGGGCGCACCCTGTCGAACAGTGGCGACCGCCCCTATCAGAAGGAACCAGCTTGGCGAGCTTGCCTGGAATGGCAGCCCGACATCGCAATCATCAAGCTGGGCACCAACGACACCAAGTCGAAGAACTGGCCCACGGCCAAGGACGACTTCGTGAGCAGCCTGCAGCAGATGGTGGATTCCTTACAGGCCCTGCCGACAAAGCCTCGCATCATCCTAGCATCGCCCATCCCTGCCTATCCGAACCGATTCGACATTCAGGACTCCGTCACCGTGGCCGGCATCATACCTGCCCTCCAGAAGTTTGCCAAGAAGAAAAAGTTAGAATTCCTCGACCTGCACACGTTGTTCAAGGACGATGGCAAGCAGTTGCAATCGGACGGCGTTCACCCGAATGACAAAGGGGCAGCCCAACTGGCTGAACTTGTAGCGAAAAAGATAAAGGAGTAGGGGATTTGAAGTAATATAGCATGAATCGCAGTCAAGAAATCATCCGCACCAGTTGGATAGGCATCGCCGCTAACGTGCTGTTGGCGGGATTTAAGGCCATAGTAGGTATTTTGGCCAGTAGTGTGGCCATCGTGATGGATGCCGTCAACAACCTGAGCGATGCGCTGTCGAGCGTTATTACCATCGTGGGTACGAAACTCTCGCAGCGCCCTGCCGACAGGAAGCATCCTTTCGGCTTTGGGCGCATCGAGTATTTCAGTGCCATTGTCATTGCTGTTATTGTGCTGTCGGCAGGTATCACCTCGCTCATTGAGTCGGTGAAAAAAATCTTCGACCCCACGGAGCCTTCTTATACCACGACTACGCTGGTGGTCATCGTGGTGGCCATCGTGGTAAAACTCATCCTTGGGCAGTACGTCAAGAAGAAGGGCGAGCAACTGAAGAGCGATGCGCTGATCGCCTCCGGCTCCGATGCTTTGTTCGATGCTGTTATCACGCTGGCAACACTCGTCTCGGCGGGCGTTATGCTACTGTGGGGCGTCTCGCTTGATGGCATTCTGGGCGCATTGATTTCCATTGTCATCATCAAGGCCGGTATTGAGATGCTGGCCTCACCCGTCAACGAGCTGCTGGGTACGAGTATCTCGGCTGAACTCACCAATCAGATAAAGAAGGAGGTATCCGATTTTGAGGGCGTTCATGGCGTATTCGACCTGATATTGCATAACTACGGCCCGGACGTGAAGATTGGTTCGCTGCATATCAACGTCTATGATACGATGTCGGCCTACGAAATTCACGGGCTGACACGACAGATTTCCATACAGATGTACGAGCGTCACGGCATCATTATGACTATCGGTGTCTATGCCGTTGCCACGGGTGAAAACCATCGTGCAGAATTGCAGTCGAAGGTGATGCAGACCCTCGCCGCCCACAAGGATATTGTTCAGGTTCATGGTTTCTATTATTCGGAGAAAGACAAATATCTCTCTGTCGATGTCGTTCCTGATATCTCTGTCCACGATGATGCCGCCTTTATCAGTCAACTTACTACAGAGCTTCAGCCGTTAGTTCCCGACCAGCAAGTCGTCGTCGTGGTGGATCATAACTATACAGAGTAAAGGCAGTGAATATCATATTCATTACTAATAATCATTAAAAAAAGCTCAGATTACCAACTTTTTAGAGAACTTACCTTAAACGAAAACAATTATGATACTCTCAACAACCCCACAAATTGAAGGTCACGCCATCCGCGAATACAAGGGTGTGGTGACAGGTGAAACCATCATAGGAGCCAATATGTTCAAGGATCTGTTTGCTGGCATCCGCGACATTGTAGGCGGTCGTGCAGGCGCTTATGAGAAAGTGCTTGCCGAAGCCAAGGATACTTCCATGCAGGAGATGATGCAGCGTGCCCAGGCTCTTGGAGCCAATGCCATCGTAGGCATCGACATCGACTATGAAACCGTCGGTGCTAACGCTTCGATGCTCATGGTAGCCACCAGTGGTACAGCAGTAGTCATCTAAAATAGACCTTAAAGTCCTTAAGGTCCTTAAAGACCTTAGGGTCCTTAAAACCCCTTAAAATTCAATTGCAATGGAAGAAAAGCTCATTCGCCACACGGGCAACTACCGCAAGCTACTGTCCTATCAGAAGGCAGAAGTTATCTATGAGATGACCTACTACTTCTGCCAAAAGTACTTGCAGAATGGCGACCGTACCATTGACCAGATGGTACAAGCTGCACGTTCTGGCAAGCAGAATATCGTAGAGGGGTGTGCCGCTTCTGCCACAAGTGCCAAGACTGAAATCAAACTGGTGAATGTGGCGAAGGCCAGCCTGCAAGAGCTGTTGGAGGACTATATCGACTATCTGCGCACTCGTAGGCATAGCCAATGGGAAGAAGGCTCTACAGAATGGAACGCTATGCGCGAACTGGGCAAGAAACACAACGATGCGGCATTCTTCATGCAACTCTGCGAGACACGCCCGCCAGAGACCATCGCCAACATGGCGATTATCCTAATTTGTCAGGCCGACTATCTGCTCTTCAAACAACTGGAGCGTTTGGAAAAAGATTTTATCAGTCAAGGCGGCTTTTCCGAGCGCATGATGAGAGTAAGAAAACAACAACGAGGGTTCTGAAATTCCTTAAAAACCTTAAAGTCCTTAATGCCCTTAAAATCCTTAATGCCCTTCAAGTTACAGCCTGAACGCTGCAGATGATATCCGAACCAACTGGTCAATGCCAGGCAGAATGGATTCATTAAAGTTGTAACAGGACTGCTAACTATATTATTCCCGACAATGAAAGAGCGAATACCTTTTGTGGATTGGCTACGAACAGTAGCGTGTTTTATGGTGATGCTGGTTCATGCATCAGAAAACTTCTATGGCGTTGTAACGGAAAAAGCCATAGCGAGTATTCCTGATGGTGCA